>DATKFT010001102.1:0-10559 GCA_035544335.1 Pseudorhodoferax sp. | reverse complement strand
CTGCGCAGCGAGGGCTGGGCGGCCGCGCGTCCGCTCGCCGACGCGGGGCTGGAGCTGGGCCAGTCGGTCTGCGGCATCGTGGGCGTGGGCGGCATCGGCAGCCGGCTGGCCACGGCCGTGCAGGGGCTGGGCATGCAGGTGCTGGGCCTCACGCGCCGGCCCGACAGCCTGCCGGCCGGCGTGCAGGCGGCCGACAAGGACGCGCTGTTCGCGCGGTCCGACGTGGTAGTGCTGTGCTGCCCGCTCAACGAGACCACGCGCGGACTCGTCGATGCCGCGGTGCTCGCGCGCATGAAGCCCGGCGCCATCCTGATCAATGTGTCGCGCGGCCCCGTGGTCGACACCGCTGCGCTGCTGGCGGCCCTGCGTGCGGGGCGCCTGGCCGGCGCGGCGCTCGACGTGCACGACCGCCAGCCGCTGCCCCCCGACGACCCGGCGCTGGACTGCCCGCGCCTGCTGCTCACGCCGCACGTGGCCGGCATCACCGCCACCAGCATGCTGGGCATGAGCCGCGGCGCCGTGGCCACCGTGCTCGCGCTGCTGCGCGGCGAACGGCCGGCCAACGTCGTGAACCCCGAAGTCTTCCGCTGACCTCCTTTCTCCCGAGACCACCACCATGCGCATCGCCGATCTCCGTGCCGTCCCCATCTCCTTTCCTGTGCCCGCCGACAAGTCCGTCACGCTGGGCATCGGCCGCAGCGTCAAGCGCGACGCCGTGCTGGTGCGCGTGGAGACCGACGACGGCCATGTCGGCTGGGGCGAGGCGCACCACGGGCGCTGCCCGGGCGCCATCGCCAAGCTCATCGACACCACGCTGCGCGAACTCGTGCTGGGCTTGGACGCAGCCGACGTGCACGGCGTCTGGGCCCGCGTCTACAAGATGCAGCTGGCCAGCCATGGCATGGGCGCCGCTGCGGCGCTGGCGCTGAGCGGGCTGGACATCGCGCTGTGGGATCTGCGCAGCCAGGCCACGGGCTGGCCGCTGTACCGGCTGCTGGGCGGCACGGCCAAGCCCATCAAGGCCTATGCGGGCGGCATCGCGCTGGGCTGGCAGGCGCCCGAGCTGCTGGCCGAGGAGGCCTTGCAGCATGTGGGCGCCGGCTACCGCGCGCTCAAGCTGCGCGTGGGCGACACGCCGGTGCGCGACATCGCGCGCGTGCGCGCCGTGCGCCGCGCCGTGGGCGAGGCCATCGACATCCTCGTGGACGCCAACACCGCCTACTCGCTGGACGATGTGCGCCGCGTGATGCCGGCCTACGAGGAGTGCGCGGTGGGCTGGTTGGAAGAGCCCTTTGCGCCGCAGGACCGCCGTGCCTACGCGGCCGCTGCGCGCCTGGGCCGCGTGCCGCTGGCGGCCGGAGAGAACCACTACACGCGCTACGAGTTCCAGACCCTGTTCGAGGACGGGCATGTGGGCTTCGCCCAGCCCGACCTGTCCAAGACCGGCGGCGTGACCGAGGCCATGCGCATCGCGGCCATGGCCAGCGCGCTCAAGCTCAGCGTGAACCCGCACACCTCGGCCACGGCGATCAACATGGCGACCACCATCCACTACCTGTGTGGCGTGGACAACCCGGGCTACTTTGAGGGCGACGTGACGGCGCTGAACCCGTTCCGCGATGCGCTGGCCGACAAGGCGCCGTACACGCTGGACGCGAACGGCTGCGTGCGGCCGCACGAGGGCGTGGGCATCGGGCTGAAGATCGACCTGGACTTCATCCGCGCCCACCCGCTCATCGAGGGGCCGTGCTACGTCTGAGCTACTCGGGCTCGATGCCCGCGGCGCGGATGATCTTGCCCCAGCGCTCCAGCTCGCCGAGCTGGAATTTCGCGAGTTCCTGCGGTCCCATGAAGGCCACCTCCTGCCCGGTCTTCTCGATGACCTGCTGCACGCTGGGCGCGGCCAGCGCCTCGCGCACCAGCCCGGCGAGCCGCTGCACCACGGGCGCGGGCGTGCCGGCCGGCGCGTACAGCGCGTTCCAGTAGCCGAACTCGTAGCCCGGCAGCGATTCGTGGATGGCCGGCACCTCTGGCGCCAGCGGTGAGCGTTTCGGACTGCTCATGCCCAGCGCGCGCAGCTTGCCGGCCTTGACCTGCGGCAGGCTGGTCGTGAGGTCCACGATCATGAGGTCGATCTGCCCGCCCACGAGGTCCAGCACGGCCGGCGGGTTGGCCTTGTAGGGCACGTAGTTGAACTTCGTGCCCGTGGCCTGCTGGAACAGCTCGGTCGCGATCTGCGCCGAGGAACTGCCCGAGCCGTAGTTCAGCTTGCCGGGCTGGGCCTTGGCCAGCGCGACGAGCTCGGACACATTGTTCGCCTTGATCTGCGGGTTCACGACCAGGGCCAGGTAACCGCGTGCCAGCAGCGACACGGGCGCGAAGTCCTGGATCGGGTCGTAGGCGAGCTTGCGCAGCAGGTGCGGGTTGGCCGACTGCGTGGTGTTGGTCGTCATGAACAGCGTGTAGCCATCGGGCTGGGCCTTGGCCACGTACTGGGCCGCGATGCTGCCGAATGCGCCGGCCCTGCTCTCGACGATGACGGGCTGGCCGGCCAGGCGCGTGATCTCGGCGCCCATGGCGCGCGTGAGCCCGTCGGTGGCGCTTCCCGGCGTGGAGCCGATGACGATGGTGATGGGCTTGGCCGGGTAGGCCGGTGGCTGGGCCGAAGCCAGCGGGGCGATGGCCGCCGTGCAGGCGAGCGCGATCAGCGCGCGACGTGTGCGCATGGGATGTCTCCTCGAAATGGAAAAGGGGAAAGGGGGCGTGCGTCTCAGCGCAGCAGCTTCCAGCCATCCAGCAGCGCGCGCAGCTGTTGCTGCTGCTGGGCGCTGAGCGGCCAGGCCGAGGGCGCCCGCGTGGCACCGCAGTCGTTGCCCATGAGTTGCAGCGCGCTCTTGACCACGGTCACGTTGGTGCCGTTGTTCTCCTGCGCGCGCAGCTCCTCGAACGGCAGCATCTCCTCGATCAGGCGCATGGCCAGCGGCTGGTCGGCGGCCTCGAGCGCGTTGTAGATCGCCACCGAGCGCTCGGGCAGCACGTTGATGAGGCCGGAGGTGAAGCCGCGCGCGCCGACCGCGTAGAACGGCGGTGCCCAGACCTCGGCCAGGCCGCCGACCCAGGCCAGCTGCCGGTCGGCCGTGCGGCGCATGGCAGCGGCCAGCACCAGCGGCGTGGGCGAGGCCCACTTGATGCCCACGACCTCGGGGATGCGGCACAGCGCCTCGATCGCGTCCAGGCCGATGTTCTCGTTGCGCAGGTACAGCACCAGCGGCAGGCCGGCGCCGGCCTCGGCGATGCGCTGCACATAGGCCAGCACGCCGCGCGGCGCGACGAAGGGGTCCGGCGGCTGGTGCACCATGAGCGCGTCGGCACCGGCCGCGCGCGAGACGCGGGCCAGCGCGCAGGCCTCGCCCACGCTGCGGCCGACACCGGCCAGGAGCGGCACGCGGCCGGCCACGCAGTCGGCCGCGATGGCCACGGCGCGCTCGGCCTCGGCCGACTCCAGGCCGTAGAACTCGCTGGTGTTGCCGTTGGCCACGAGCACCTGCACGCCGGCCTGCACGGCGCGGTCGACGACCGGGCGCAGCGGCGCGGCCACGACCCGGTCCTGCGCATCGAAGGGCGTGACCAGGATGCCGGAAATGCCGTTGAGCGCCTGGCGCAGCGCGGGACCTTGGAACGAGGGCATGGGAACTCCGGGAAAAGAGGGGATGGAACGGGGTGCTACTCTAGAAAGCACCCGCGCCGCCGTCCAATCCAATCTGGCGATCCCGCCATCCAAGTTCTGAATCGTGTTCCAGCTCTCGCAACTGCGCTGCTTCGTGGCCGTCGCCACCGAACTGCATTTCGGCCGTGCCGCGACGCTGCTGCACATGACCCAGCCGCCGCTCACGCGCCAGATCCAGCTGCTGGAGCACGAGCTGGGCGTGCAGCTGCTCGAGCGCGCGGGCGGCACGGTGCGCCTGACGCCGGCCGGCGCCAGCTTTCTGCGCGAGGCCGAGGACATCCTGCGCCGCAGCCAGGCTGCCATGCTGGCCGCGCGCCGTGCCATGCGGGCCGACGCGGGCACGGTCACGCTGGGCTTCATCGCGGCCGCCAGCTTCGCGCTGCTGCCGCAGGTGCTGGGCGCGATCCGTGCCGCGCTGCCCGACGTGGAGGTGATCGCGCGCGAGCTGCAGACCGTGGACCAGCTCGACGCGCTGGCCGCCGAGCGCATCGATCTGGGCATCGTGCGGCCCTTCGCGCCACGCAGCTTCGCGGCCTCCAGCGTGCTGCTGCGCGAGCCGCTGCTGCTGGCAGCGCCGGCCGGCCATGCGCTGGCGCAAGCAGCGCCGCTGGCCCTGGCGGCGCTGCACGGCCAGGCCTTCATCGCCTACTGCCCGTCGGAGACGCGCTACATCTATGAGCTCATCGCCGGCCGGCTGCGCGCCGAGGACGTGGCGCCCGACACCGTGCTGACCTTGAGCCACACGCACTCCATCCTGGCCATGGTGGACGCCGGCTGGGGCGTGGCCCTGGTGCCGGCCTCGGCGCAGCGGCTGGGCTATGCCGGCGTGGTGTTCCGGCCCTTGCTGGACCCGGCCGGACTGCACGCCGAGCTGCACCTGGCCTGGCGGTCCCAGAGCCGGCACGTGGTGGCGGCCACCGTGCGCGGCGTGCTGCAGCAGGCCTTGCAGCCCGCCACCTGAGACTCAGCGGGGCGCGCCGGACAGCGCCGGTGGCTCACCGTTGTCGTAGGGGTTGAAGCCCTGGTCGCCGCCCTGGACCTGGATCTTGATCGTGGCGGGATCGATCTTGGCCTGGTCGCCCTTGTAGTGCATGACGAGGCCCGGGAACGCCATCACGATGATGACCATGGCCAGCTGGATCACGATGAAGGGCACCGATCCCCAGTAGATCTGGCTGGTGCGCACGCCCGCGATGGTGCGGCCGGTCACGCGGTCGCGGTAGTCGTCGTGCGGCGCCACCGAGCGCAGGTAGAACAGCGCCAGCCCGAACGGCGGGTGCATGAACGAGGTCTGCATGTTCACCGCGATCAGGATGCCGAACCAGACCAGGTCGATGCCCATCTTGTCCGCCACCGGGCCCAGCAGCGGGATGATGATGAAGGCCAGCTCGAAGAAGTCCAGGAAGAAGGCCGCCACGAACACGAAGATGCTGACGAAGATCAGGAAGCCCCACTGGCCCCCCGGCAGGTTGCTCAGCAGGTGCTCGACCCACAGGTCGCCGTTGACGGCGCGGAAGGTCAGCGCGAACACGGTGGAGCCGATCAGGATGAAGATCGCGAAACAGGTCAGCCGTGTCGTGGAGTCCATGGCCTGCTGGAGCAGGGTCAGGTTCATGCGGCGGCGCACCAGCGCCAGGATCAGCGCGCCGACCGCACCCATGGCGCCGCCTTCGGTGGGCGTGGCCACGCCGATGAAGATGGTGCCCAGCACGAGGAACACCAGCGCCAGCGGCGGGATCATCACGAAGGTCACGCGCTCGGCCACGGCCGACAGCCAGCCCAGCTTGAGCACGCGGTTGGCGACGGCTGCGGCGAACGAGAAGCCGCCCCACAGCATGATGCCGACGACGAACTGCTCGTCGACCGGCGCGTCGGGGCCCACCACCATCTCCATCGTGCCGATGGCCACGCCCAGGGCCACCGTCATCAGCACGCCCAGCGAGCGCGCGCCGGAGCTACCGTTGGGCTCCTGGAACTGGCGTGCCTCCGGGGGCAGCGCCGGCACCTGCTTGGGACTGAAGACCGCCAGGCCCGCGACGTACAGCATGTACAGACCCGTCAGCACCAGGCCGGGCAGCAGCGCGCCGCGGTACATGTCGCCGACCGAACGGCCGAGCTGGTCGGCCAGGATGATCAGCGTGAGCGAGGGCGGAATGATCTGCGACAGCGTGCCCGACGCGGCGATCACGCCGGTGGCCAGGCGTCGGTCGTAGCCGTAGCGCAGCATGATGGGCAGCGAGATCAGGCCCATCGAGATCACCGAGGCCGACACCACGCCCGTGGTGGCCGCCAGCAGTGCGCCGACCGCCACGACCGCGAAGGCCAGGCCGCCGCGCATGGGTCCGAACAGCTGGCCCACGGTTTCGAGCAGGTCCTCGGCCATGCCGGAGCGCTCGAGGATCAGCCCCATGAAGGTGAAGAACGGCAAGGCCAGCAGCGTGTCGTTCATGATCACGCCGAACACGCGCTGCGGCAGCGCCTGGAACAGGGCCGGCGTCAGCAGGCCCAGCTCGATGCCGACCAGGCCGAACAGGATGCCGTTGGCGGCCAGTGCGAACGCGACCGGGTAGCCGAGCAGCAGCAGCACGATCAGCGTCGCGAACATGATGGGCGCCAGGTTGGCGATCAGAAACTCCATCTCAGCGCTCCTTGGCGGCCGCTGCGGCCTCGGCGTCGAGCCGCGCCTTCAGTTCTTCGGCCAGCTTTTCTTCTTCGGTCTTGACCGACTCGCGTGCGGTCGGGTCGGGGCAGCGTCCCATCAGGAAGCCCACGCACTTGATCAGGTGCGAGAGGCCCGCGGCGATCAGCAGCATGAAGCCCACCGGCACCAGCAGCTTGGCGGGCCAGCGGATCAGGCCGCCGGCGTTGGGCGAGGCCTCCTGCGTGAGCCAGGACTCCCAGAACATGGGCCAGGCCAGCACCATGATCAGGACGGCCGCCGGCATCAGGAACAGCAGCGTGCCCGCAATCTCGATGCCGATCTGCTGGCGCCTGGACAGCCTGGAGGACAGCACGTCCACGCGCACATGGCCGTTCTTGAGCAGGGTGTAGCCCGAGGACAGCAGGAACAGCGCACCGAACAGGTACCACTGCAGCTCCAGCCAGGCGTTGGAGCCGCTGTGCAGGAACTTGCGGCCCAGCGCATTGAAGGCGCTGACGACCACGACGGCCAGCACGGTCCACGAGATCCAGCGGCCGACGAACAGGTTGATCTTGTCGATCCACCGCGAAAGTAAAAGAAGAGCACCCATGGAAACTCCGTTGTCAATGCTTGTCGTGGGCGCGCCAGGGCGTCAGTGCGCGCTCGACCCAGACCAGCGCGCCGTACAGCAGCAGGCCGATGGCCGCCAGCACCAGCAGTGCGGCGAACACGCGTACCGTGTCGAAGGTGCCTTGCGCGCTCATGATCACGTAGCCCAGGCCGCGCTGGGAGGAGACGAACTCGCCCACGATGGCGCCCACCAGGGCCAGCGACACGGCCACCTTCATGCCGGCCACGATGGACGGCAGCGCACCGGGCAGGCGCACCTTGAGAAACACCGCCAGCGGGCGCCCCTTGAGCACGCGTGCGACGTCCAGCACGTCCTGCGGCACCGAGCGCAGGCCGTGCAAGGTGTCGACGATGATGGCGAACACGGCGATCAGGAACGCGATCGCGATCTTGGGCTCGGCGCCCGTGCCCATCCAGATCACGAACAGCGGCGCCACGGCCACCTTGGGCACGCTGTTGAGCGCGACCACGAGCGGGTAGACGAAGCGCTCGCAGCGGCGCGAGCTGGCCACGGCCGTGCCGATCAGCACGCCGCCGACCACCGACAGCGCAAAGCCGGCCAGCGTGGTCATCGTGGTGTAGCCCGCATGGCCCAGGTACCAGCGCCACTCCGCGCCGAGTTCGACCAGCACCTGGCTGGGCAGGGGCAGCACGATGGGGCGGATGCCCGAGACGCGGCCCAGCACCTCCCACAGCAGCAGCAGCACCGCGCAGGACACGAAGCCTGCGACGATGGAGGACACGATGGAGTTCTTCATGCCGTGGCCACCCCGTTTTCGTCGAGCAGGCCCATCTGGCCGAACAGCCGGCGAATCTCGCCCACATAGCGGCCGAACTCCGGCGTCTCGCGCACCGACAGCGGCCGCGGCCGCGGCAGGTCGATCACGAGCCGGTGCGCCACGCGCCCCGGCCGCGGCGAGAACACCAGCACCTCGTCGCCCAGGAACACGGCCTCGGCGATGCCGTGCGTGACGAAGACCACGGTGTTGCGGGTCTGCAGCCAGATGCGCTGCAGCTCGGCGTTCATCTGGTCGCGCGTGAGCGCGTCGAGGGCGCCGAAGGGCTCGTCCATGAGCAGCAGCGGCGGGTCGTCTACCAGCGCGCGGCAGATGGCGGCGCGCTGGCGCATGCCGCCGGACAGTTCGCGCGGATAGCTGCCCGCGAACTCGTGCAGGCCGGTCATCTTGAGCAGTTGCTCGACCTTGGCCGCGTAGCTGGCGACCGGCTTGCCCGCGAACTCGATGGGCAGCAGGATGTTGTCGCGGATGCTGCGCCAGTCCAGCAGCGCGTGGTGCTGGAACACGATGCCCACGCCATCCGGCGGCCCCTGCACCGCGCGGCCGCCCACGGTCAGCTGGCCTTCGCTGATGTCCTCCAGCCCGGCGATGCAGCGCAGGAAGGTGCTCTTGCCGCAGCCGCTGGGGCCCAGGATGCTGACGAAGCGGCCGGCGCCGATGTCGGCGTCGACCTGTTGCAGCGCCTGCACGCCGCGCGGGCCGGGGTATTGCTTCCTGACGCCACGCGCCAGAACGTTCGAGGGCTGCATGGCCTACTTGCCGATCAGGGTGTCGAAGGCGGCTGCATTGACGCGCCCGCTCACGTAGTAGTCCGTCGCCGGGCGCGTGGCACTGATGAGCAGCACCGAGGACAGCGTCTTGACCGCCGCTTCCCAGTCGGCGGGCTGTGGCGCGCCGATGCGCTCGCCGGGCTTGTTGGCGAAGAACAGCTTGAGCGTGTCGAGCTGGGCGCGCAGCACGGCGCGGTCGAGCCGGGCCTGCGGGCGCTGCGCGACGATGGCGTCCACGGCCTCGTCCTCGTGGCCCGCGTAGATGTACTCCCAGGTGCGCGCCACGACGGACGCGAACTTGCCCAGCACCTCGCCGCGTTCGGCCAGCTTGGCCTCGCTGGCCACGAGGCCGAAGCTGGGCATGTTGAGCCCGAAGTCGGCGAACGGGATCGCGCGCGAAGGCCGGGCCTTGCTGGTCGTGGGCAGCACGAAGGGGATGGTGGAGAACACCACGTCCGTGCGGCCGACGGCGTAGTTGGCCGCCTTGCTGGAGGCGTCCAGGTTGATGAGCTCCACGTCGGCGCGTTTGAGGCCGCCGGCGGCCAGGAAGGCGTCGACGAACGGCGCCTCAAGCGAGCCGGCGGTGTAGCCGATCTTCTTGCCCTTGAGCTGGGCCGGCCCGGTGATGCCCGAATCGGTCGGCACCAGCATGCCGATGTCGTTCTTGCGCAGGAAGACCGCGAGCGCCTTGACGGGCAGGCCCTTGTCGCGCGCGATCATGACCGGCGCGAGCGCCGCATGGCCGACGTCGAAGGCGTTGCTGGAGCCCACGATCTGCACGGTCGTGACCGAACCGTTGCCGTCCTCGAGCGTGACGTCCAGGCCGGCCTGGCGGTACCAGCCCTTTTGCTGGGCCAGGTGCAGTGCGGCGTGGTTGGCCCAGGGCGTCCAGTCCAGACGGACCTTGACGGGCTCCAGCGTCTGGGCGCTGGCGGGCGCGGTGGCGAGCACGGCGGCCAGGGCCAGGGCGGTGGCGCCAGGCAGGCGCAAGCGGCGCAGGGAGAAGTTGGTGAACATGCGAAACCTCGGTGGAACAGGGGATCGGAGGAAGGCGGACAACAGCGGCAGGCAGCGGCGGGTGGCGGGCGGCGGGCGGCGGGCGTTATGGCCGTCGGCCGAACAGTCCGCGCAGGCGCTCCAGCAGCAGGCTCCAGACGATGGCCACCGGGCTGATCGGCGTGGCGCTGGCCGCCACGCTGTCGGCCGGGGCACCGCCCAGGCGCAGCGCCACCTGTTGACCGAAGTCGGCCACCATGCGCCGCACGAAGTCCTTGACCAGGCCCGAGCGCGAGAACTGCGCCAGCGGTCCCTGCAGCGAATACAGCATGTCCACGTGCACACGCGTCAGCTCCGGCGACAGGGCTTCGATCCGGTAGGCGATGTCGCCCTGCGCGCGGGACTGGCTCAGCGAGTCCTGGCCCGCACCGCGCAGCACGGCGCGGCGCTGGGCGTCGTCGCGCTCGAGCCGGGCTGCGCCGGCGAACGCGGCCGACATCGGTCCGAACTTGATGGCGATGCGGCCCTTGAGCTTGTCGCCGTCCTGCGACTCGATCGTGGCGCCGGGCAGGCAGCCGGCCACGGCCGGCAGGTCGCCCATGAAGGCCCAGACCGCGTCGGCGGGGAAGGGCAGCTCGAAGGCCGCGTCGATCTGTGTGCCCTTGCGCACAGGGGCGGTGGGCGCGTCGCCGGTTTCCAGGGCCGGAGCCGCCGCCGCGGCGGGCGTGGGCGAAGAACGGGGCGCGGCGGCCACGGCCGTGCCAGGGACAGCGGCGATCGGGAACACCGGCATGGGCCGGGCGCCGCCTTCGGCGGGGGCCGCTGCCGGCACGGTCGGTCGGCCGGCGCGCGTGGCCTCGCGCAGCGCGGTGATGGCGGGGTCGGGCTTGCGCTGCAGCTGGTCCAGCACATCGCGGATGGCGGCCACGATGCCCATGTAGCCCGTGCAGCAGCAGAGGTTGCCCGAGAGCTCCAGCCGGATGCGGGGCTCGTCGGCC
>DATKFT010001101.1:0-5427 GCA_035544335.1 Pseudorhodoferax sp. | reverse complement strand
CCGGAGCGCTGCTGCGCAGGCGCCTGGGGTGCGGGCAGGTTCTCGGCGCGGATGCGTGCGTCGAGCTGCGCCACGCCGGCCAGCAGGGCGCCTGCGAAGTCGTTCTGCCGCAGCCGCGGCGTCATGGCTTCGTCGATGATGCGCTTGGCCGCGAGATCCGGGATCGCGCCTTCCAGGGCCTTGGCCACTTCGATGCGCAGGCGCCTGTCGTTCTTGGCGACGATGACGAGCACGCCGTCGCCGACTTCACGGCGCCCGATCTTCCAGACGTTGGCCACGCGGTTGGCGTAGGAGGCAATGTCTTCGGGCGCGGTCGTGGCCACCAGCAGCACGACCACCTGCGCGCCGCGCTCCTGCTCGAGCCGGGCCAGGGCCTGCTCCAGCGTGGCACGCTGCCCGGCGTCCAGCGTCGCCGTGGTGTCGACGACGCGCCCGTCCAGTGCTGGCACAGGCTGCACGCTCTGGGCATGCAGCCAGGGCGTGGCCAGCCACAGCGCGAGCAGCAGGCCCCAGCGGGTGAGCCAGGAAGGCAGCAAGGCCTACTTCTTCTGGAAATCGACGACCGGCGGCGCCGAGATCTGCGCTTCGTTGGCCACGCTGAAGCTGGGCTTGGCGTCGTAGCCGAACACCTTGGCTGTCAGGTTCGTGGGAAAGCTGCGTGCGAGCACGTTGTACTCCTGCACGGTCTGGATGTAGCGGTTGCGCGCGACCGTGATGCGGTTCTCCGTGCCTTCGAGCTGCACGCGCAGATCGCGGAAGCCCTGGTTGGCCTTGAGGTCCGGATAGCGTTCGCTGACGACCATGAGGCGCGACAGCGCGCTGCCGAGTTCGCCCTGGGCCGCCTGGAACTTGGCCATGGCTTCAGGGTTGTTCAGCGTCTCGGGCGTGACCTGGATCGCCGTGGCCTTCGCGCGCGCCTCGACCACGCGCGTCAGCGTGTCCTGCTCGAACGCGGCCTCGCCCTTGACCGTGGCCACGATGTTGGGCACCAGGTCGGCACGCCGCTGGTACTGGTTCAGCACCTCGCTCCAGGCGGCTTTGGACTGCTCGTCCAGGCGTTGGAAGTCGTTGTAGCCGCAGCCCGTCAGGGACAGGGCCAGCGCGATCGTCATGAGCAAGCTTCGCATCGTCGTGTCTTCCATGCAGCATCCGGCGCCGCCGCCGGCCGCCTGCGAGCATAGCGGAGCGCGGCCTGTGTACCTGCACGAAAAACTGTAGCGTGCGCATTTCGTTGCACAATCGTCGGCACTGTTCCACCCTCCGCCTGCCGACCGCATGAGCAAAGCCCGACTGCAGTCTGCCACCCTGGCCGGCAGCGCCGACGACACCGAGGCCGCCTTCTACGACGCGATGCTGCACGCCGATGTCGACGCGATGATGGCCTGCTGGGCCGACGAGGACGAGACCGTCTGCATCCACCCCGATGGGCCACGCCTGGTCGGCGCGGGCGCCATCCGCGCGGCGTACGAGGCCTTGTTCGCGGCGGGGCCCGTGCGCGTGCTGCCGCGCCGCGTGCGCAAGATCGAGTCCCTGACCTGTGCCGTGCACAGCGTGGTTGAGCGCATCGAGGTGCTGACGGACAGCGGCCTGCGCGCGGCCGAAGTGGTGGCCACCAACGTGTACCTCAAGACGGCGCAGGGTTGGCGCCTGGTGGCGCACCATGCCAGCGCCGACCGGCTCGGCGGTGGCGAGGACCACGAAAGCGCACGCGGTCCGCAGACGCTGCACTGACGGACGGATGGGGGCAACAGCGAGAGGCCGCGGGTGATGGAGTACAGCGCACCGTGGTGGCTGCCCGGCGGGGACACACAGACGATCTGGGCCTCGCTGTACGCGCGGCGGCGGGCGGGGCCGGCACTGGCGTTCCGGCGCGAACGCTGGATCACGCCAGACCTGGATTTCATCGACGTCGACTTCGCCGATGCGGCAGCCGACGCGATCGACCCGGCCGCCAGCCCCGAGCAGCGCGCGCTGCTGGTCCTGTTCCATGGGCTGGAGGGCTCGTCGGGCAGCCATTACGCGGAAGCCTTCGGCGACTTCGCGCGCCAGCACGGCATGGTCTATGCGGTGCCGCATTTCCGGGGCTGCAGCGGTGAGCTCAACCTCGCACCGCGTGCCTACCACTCGGGTGATTTCGAGGAGATCGGCTGGATCCTGCGGCGCATGCGCGAACGCCATGCCGGTCCCATCGTTGCCGTCGGGGTTTCGCTGGGCGGCAATGCCCTGCTGCGCTGGGCCGAGGAGATGGGCGCAGCCGCATCGGCCTATGCCACGGCAGTGGCGGCCGTCAGCGCGCCGCTGAACCTCGTGGCGGGAGGTACGGCACTCGGGCTGGGCTTCAACCGGCTGGTCTACACGGGCATGTTTCTGCGTTCCATGAAGCCCAAGGCCTTGCGCAAACTGGCCCAGCATCCTGGCTTGTTCGACCGCGACAGGCTGCTCGCGGCGCGTGACCTGCATGCCTTCGACAACGTGTTCACGGCGCCGCTGCATGGCTACCGCGATGTCGAGGACTACTGGCAGCGCGCGTCGGCCGGGCCCCATCTGGCGTGCATCCGCATCCCGGCGCTGGTGCTCAATGCACGCAACGACCCTTTCGTGCCGGCCGCCAGCCTGCCTGCGGCTGGCACCGTGGGACCCTGTGTGACCTTGTGGCAGCCGGAGCAGGGTGGCCATGTCGGCTTTCCGCACGGCCGCTGGCCTGGCGCCGTGCAGGCCATGCCGCACGCCGTGGGCGACTGGCTGCTACAGCGCCTGCGCGGATAATCGGCCGACCGGCGTCCCGCCGCTGACCGCCGCGGGAGTGACGCCAAGAGGACGCTGAGATGGACGACATCGTGCGACAGGCCATCGCGAAATGGCCCAACGTGCCGGACTGCTACGGTTGGCTGGGCCTAGACGCGCGCGGCGACTGGTACCTGCGCGATGCACAGGTCCAGGCGGCGGGTTTCTTTGCGCAGGGTGGGGCGGCCAAGGGCGCGCTGCTGCGCCACGACAAGCTGCGCGCCTTCATCGGGCGCAACTACGACTGCGATGCGCGCGGCTGCTGGTTCTTCCAGAATGGGCCGCAGCGCGTCTATGTCGAGCTGGAAGTGGCACCATGGGTCTGGCGCATCGACCTGGATTTCGCGTTGTCGGCGCATACCGGCGTTGTGGCGCAGCGCAAGGAATGCTTGCTGGACGAGCAGGGCCGGGTGTTCGTTCTGGCCGACCTGGGCCTGGGCCTCGTGCACTCGCTCGACGTGGACCGGGTGGCCACCGCACTGGAGCAGGCGGATTGGACGCTGCGGGAGGTGCGTGCCGCGGATCTGCCGGCACGCCATGGTTTCGTCACCAGCCCGCAGCAGCTGGTGGAAGGCTGACCGGCCACGAGGGGCCGGCGCAGCCGGAGCTTACTTGGCTTCGCCTTCGGCCGCAGAGGCGGCCGGGGCCGGCTGGGCCGGCTCGGTGAACTTGCCGCCGCCCGCGTTGCCCAGGTAGGCGACAGCGCGTGCAATTTCCAGATCGGCGAAATCGCCGCCGCCCTGGGGCGCCATGGCACCCTTGCCCTTGAGGGCATGCTCGACCAGCGTCTCGAAGCCCTGGCCCAGGCGCGGGCCCCATGCTGCTGCGTCACCCAGCTTGGGGGCGCCGGCGACACCTGCCGAGTGGCAGGCTGCGCACTGTGCCTTGAACACGGTCTCGCCATTGGCCAGCGGGCGGTTGGCGTCGCGGATCTCCACGGCGCCCACTTTTTGCAGCCGGGTGGCGATGCCTTGCGCGAGCGCTTGCTCGCTGACCCCGCCCAGTGCGAGCGCGCTGGCATCGCTGCTGCCCGACGGCTTGACCGCAGACACCACGAAGTACACGAGCCCGATGATCACGAAGATCGGAACGATGAAGGAGAACAAGGTCGCCACCAGCAATTGCTTGGGGTTCTTGATCGGGCCCGTGTGGGCGCCGCCGTCCGCGTGTTCGCTCATGTTGTCCTCAGTATCGTCGGGGGCTTTTGTGCAACCGACGAGTATAACGGCCGGGGTCGCGCCGCCCCGGCTTTCGGCGGCCGGGTGTCGGCGCGTTCTCAGGGCTGCGCAGTCCAGCCACCGCCCAAGGTCTTGTACAGCGTGACCTGGTTCTGCAGCTGCGCAAGCCGGGTTTGCACCACGGCCTGCTGCGTGGCGAACAGCGAGCGCTGCGCGTCCAGCAGGTCCAGGTAGCTGGCCACGCCGTTGCGGTAGCGCAGGTCCGAGAGCTTGAAGCGCGTGGACTCGGCCTCGGCCTGGGCCTGCTGCGCGCGCAGCTCCTCGCCCAGCGTGGCACGGCCCGCCAGCGCATCGGCCACCTCGCGGAACGCGCCCTGGACCGCACGCTCGTACTGCGCCACCGCGATGTCGCGGTTGACCTTGGCCACGTCCAGCCCGGCCTGGTTGCGCCCGCCGTCGAAGATGGGCAGCAAGAGCTGCGGTGCCACGGTCCAGCCCCAGCTGCCGCCCTCGAACAGGCCCGACAGCTGGCTGCTGACCGTGCCGAAGCCGGCCGTCAGCGTGATGCGCGGGAAGAAGGCCGCGCGCGCCGCGCCGATGTTGGCATTGGCCGAGCGCAGCTGCTGCTCGGCCTGACGGATGTCGGGCCGCGCGGTGAGCACCTCCGAGGGCAGGCCCGCGGGCAGCTCGGTCATCACGACGGCCGACTCCAGCCGGTTCGTGGCCGGCAGCGCGGCGATGCGCTGGGCCCAGTCGGGCTGGCCCACGAGCAGCGTGAGCAGGTTCTGGTCCTGCGCGCGCTGGCGCTGCAGCTGCGCCAGCGTGGCGCGGGCCGCCTCCAGCAGCGACTGCGCCTGGCGCAGGTCCAGCTCGGAGGCCACGCCGCTGTCAAAGCGCAGCTGCGACAGCTTGGCAGAATCCTCGCGCGTGGCCAGGGTCTGGCGCGTGATCTCCAGCAATTCCTCGTCGGCCAGGATGGCCAGGTAGGCGTTGGCGACCGAGGCCACCAGCGAGATCTGCGCGGCCTTGCGGCCCTCCTCGGTGGCCAGGTACTGGGCCAGTGCCGCCTCGCTCAGGCTGGCCACGCGGCCGAAGAAGTCCAGCTCCCAGGACGACAGCGTGAGCCCGGCCTGGTAGACGGTCAGGCTGTTGCCATTGCCCTGGGGCGTGCGCGAGCCGCTGGCGCCCACGCCGATGGTGGGCAGGCGGTCGGCGCGCTGGATGCGGTACTGCGCACGGGCCTGCTCGATGTTGAGCACGGCCACGCGCAGGTCGCGGTTGTTGGCCAGGGCCTGCTCGACGAGCGCGCGCAGCCGCGCGTCGCTGAAGAAGTCCTGCCAGGCGATGTCGGCCACGGGCTGGGCTGCCACGCCTGCCGATGCCGTGGCTTCGGCCTGGCCGGGCCACTGCGCGGCCACCGGTGCGGCCGGCCGCTCGTAGGTGGGCATGAAGGAGCAGCCGGCCA
>DATKFT010001100.1:0-12372 GCA_035544335.1 Pseudorhodoferax sp. | reverse complement strand
CTGCCATGGCACCACCCAGGGGTAGGTCGCCATGTCGGCGATCGAATAGGCCTCGCCGCCCAGGTGTTCCTGCACGGCCAGGCGCCTGTCGAGCACGCCGTACAGGCGGTTGGTCTCGTTGACGTAGCGCGTGATGGCATAGGGGATCTTCTCGGGCGCATAGAGGCCGAAGTGGTGGTTCTGGCCGGCCATGGGGCCGAGTCCCCCGACCTGCCAGAAGAGCCACTCCAGCACGGCTTTGCGGCCCCGCGGGTCTGCCGGCAGAAAGCGCCCGGTCTTCTCTGCCAGATAGACCAGGATGGCACCCGACTCAAAGACGGTGAGGGGCTCCCCGCCGTCGGCTGGCCGCGTGTCGACGATGGCCGGCATGCGGTTGTTGGGCGAGAACGCGAGGAACTCCGGCTTGAACTGGTCGCCCGCGCTGATGTCGACCGCATGGATGCCATAGTCGAGACCGGCCTCCTCCAGGAACATCGTGATCTTGTGGCCGTTGGGTGTGGGCCAGTAGTAGAGATCGATCATTGGCGGCACCGCCGTGGGGTTGGGTGGATGTCGTCGAGCCCTGCCAGTGCCGGGCGAACCAGGCCGCGCAGCAAGTCCGGCTCCGGGCGCGAGCGCGCGAGCACGCGCAATCCCATCAGCAAGCCCAGCAGCATGCGGGCCAGGTCATCGGCCGGCGACAGCGTGCTGATCGTGCCCGCCGCCTGGCCCGCCTGGACACAGCGATGGAAAAAGGCTTCCATGTCGCGCAGGACCGTGGCCAGCGCAGCCTGGAACTCCGCGTCGTGGGGCGCCAGCTCCAAGGCCGAGTTCACGATCATGCAGCCCTTGCGCTGCTCGTCGGCCAGCGACAAGTCGATGATCTCGTCGAAGAACGCGCCGATGGCTTCTCGCGGCGCCAACTGGCACTCGAAGCGCCGGACCCGGTCGCAGAACCCGCGTTCGACATAGTGCTCCAGCGCCCGCCGGTACAGCGTGCGCTTGTCGCCGAAGGCGTTGTACAGGCTGGGACCGGCGATGCCCATCGCATCGGCCAGGTCCCGCACCGAGGTGGCCTCGTAGCCGCGTGACCAGAAGCACTGGATCGCGGCCTCCAGGGCCGCCGCTTCATCAAACGCTCTCGGGCGTGCCATGGCCGCTCCCAGACCGTGAGCCCCGCAGTGCCTCGCCGCAAGCATCTTCACGCCCGCCCGTGGAGACCGCCCTGGCGCCTCGCACCGTCGGCGCATGGGCCGGCACGCAGCCCATCCCGCGCGGTCCAGCCGCGGCAAAAGCGCGCTGGTTCTCCGATCGCATCGGGGCTGTCCATGGCGCGGCACGCCACCCACAGGGCATGCACGCCGACGCGCGTGCCGCGGCTGCGCGGGCCGCGCGGGCCGCGCGGGCCGCGCGGGCCGCGCAGGCCGCGCAGGCCGCGCAGGAGGCCATGCCAGCGGACGCCGCGGAACTGGCTTGGCCAGGCCGCTGGCGGCGCCCGCCGGAGGGGGCATGGGTCGGCCACGCACAGTGAGGCCGGCCCAACGGGGTTGGCTTCATTTCAGCTGCCTTGCGCTGCCGGTGGATAGTTCGATGGAAAGAGCGCGCGTCGGGTCTCTTCGTCGTTGACCGCCTTGAACGCATGGCTCTTGGACAGTGCCCTGGCGCGCGCGGCGGCCGGACGCGCATCCACGCGGGCGAACCACCGCTGGAGTTCGGGAAAGGGTCCCAGCGGATCCTGCGCGCCTTTGCGCACGCGGGACGCGCGGTCGAGCCAACCCCAGGCAGAGATGTCGGCGATGCTGAAGCCGTCGCCGACGATGAAGTCGCGCCCCGACAAATGGTCGTTGAGGACCTGGTAGTGCCGATCCGCCTCGCGGCGGTAGCGATTGACCGCATAGTCCATGCCTTCGGGTGCCGCAAACTGGAAATGCACGGCCTGCCCGGAGAAAGGCCCCAGTCCCGACGCAATGAAGAGCAGCCAGGACAGCATTTCCGGCCGATCCCCGGGGGCGCCCAGAAGCTGGCCGGTCTTTTCCGCCAGATAGATCAGGATGGCGGTCGAATCGAAAACCCTGACCTCCTTGCCACCCGGTCCCTCGGTGTCGACGATGGCCGGCACCTTGCCGTTTGGATTGACCGCACGAAAGGCCGGCGCATGCTGCTCGCCCTTGCTCGTGTCGACCGGAATGGCCTCGTAGGCCAGACCGGTCTCCTCCAGGAACAACGCGATCTTGGCGGGATTGGGGGTCGGATGAAAGTAGAACCTGATCATGTTGGCCTCGTGGTCGTGGACATCGGTGCTTGCGTTGCCGCGTGGGCAGGCCTCGCTGCCAGCAGCACGCCGCCCACCACGACGGCAAGTGCGATGCCTTCCCCGCAGACGGCAGTTCTCCGTGCAAGCGAGGTCAATGGGTCCAGCGCCTGCTGCGACTGCAGCGCACTGGGCGTGGCGAATTTTATATCACTCGATAAAAAATGTGCGATCCAGCCCATCGCGGGATGCAAGAAAGAGCGGTGCCCGGCTGCGCGGCCACAGGGCCACAGGGCCACAGGCGGCATATGGGCGGCATATGGGCGGCATATGGGGGGGCGGTGCGCCTTTCCGATGGGCAGCGTGGCCCACGGAGCCGCCCATCCATGGCCGCCTCGCATCCGTCGGTCGTGCTTCAAGCGCTGGCTATGGCTATCGCACCGCCACGATGACATGCGCCTGGATCTTGCCGCGCACCGGACCTGCGCCGCAGCGTTCGGCGATCGCCTGTTCCGCGCAGTCCGTTGCGCGCTGCAGCAAGCGGGCATCGCGCGCCTCGATCTCGTGGCGCAGCGGCGTGCCCTGGCAATAGGCGATGGCGGCCTCGCGCGCAGAAGGTGCATGGCTTTGCTTGGCATGCGTCTGGGCCACGATGTCGACGAAGCCCGCACGCCGCAGGTCTTCGCGGATCTGCACCAGGTCGTGGTAGCCGTGCGGCGTGCGCGCGATGAAGCGCGGCGGGTCGTCCGCAAACACCGTCGCGACGCCCTCGGTGACGGCTTGTGCGAAGGCGTTCTCTTCGATTCGGTCCCAGACGCTCAAGACATAGTGTCCGCCCGGCCGCAGCACGCGGTGCGCCTGGGCATGCCCGGCGACCCGGTCGGGAAAGAACATCGCGCCGAACTGGCACAGGACGACGTCGAACGCAGCGTCGTCGAACGGCAGGTCCAGCGCGTCGGCCTGCTGCCAAACGATGCGCCCATCGGCGCCCTGCCGGCTCGCAGCGAAGTCCAGCATGGCCTGGTGGAGGTCGGTCACCACGTAGCGCGCGCCGGCGCCGAGCAGCGGTGCCAGCGCGCGCGTGACCACGCCGCTGCCGGCCGCCGTTTCGAGCACCGCGGCGGGCGCGAAACCCGCGACCAGCGCCGCCACGTCGCTGGCATAGGCCTCAAAAATCATGGGCACCATCCAGGTGTCGTAGAGCTGCGGGATCGCGCCCGCAAACACCGTGTCGCTCGTTGCCATGGCAGCTCCTTGCGGGCCAGGAACGGCACCACTTCCCCAGACCGCCAGCGGCCTGGGTCGCTGCGACGCGCGGGTGCCGGCTGCGCCTTGGCCCATGGGCATGGTGGCTGCACGGGGGCTGCGCGTCAACGCCGTCCCGTCCAGGGGTTGCGGCGTAGGAGGCTCCTGACCCCCGCCGCGCGCGCCGGCCGACACCGCCGCATCCCGGCCGCCGCAGCATGGTGGAACCGCGACGGCAAGGAAAGGAACCGCACATGCCCGCCACCAGCCCACAGCACATCATCGACCTGGAGACCCGCTTCTGGCAGGCCATGGTGGACCACGAAGTCGACGTGGCCCTGGACCTGCTGACCGAGCCGGCGGTCATGGTCAGCGGCCACGGTGCGCTGCAGTTCAACCGCGCGGACTACCGCCGCATGGCCGACCATGGCCCCATGGTGGTCAAGTCCTTCCGGTTCAGCGACATGCGGGTCGTGTTCCCGAACGACGACACGGCCGTGCTGACCTACCAGGTCCAACAAGGCATTGCGCCGCGCGGCGCGAGTGCGACCGTGCACCAGGACATGCTGGACAGCTCGACCTGGGTGCGCATGCCCGAAGGCTGGCAGTGCGTGCTGCACACGGAGACCCCCAAGGCGGGGCACTGACGCGCGCCCCCCAGTCGAGCACGCTGTGGCGCTGCCCTCGCCGGACGCGGCGCTTTCCAGGCGTTTTTTCCCGGCGGCATGGGTGGCATGTCGAATCCGCCCGTCGCCCTGCGTCGTGTGGGCAGGCGCGGCGATCGCGGCGCCGCGGTTCATGCCGCTTCACCCCATTGCAGCACCAGGAGACACCATGCACTACGTCGATGGATTCGTTGCCGCCGTTCCCTCTGCCAACCGCGAGCCCTATCTGCGCCATGCCGAAAAGGCCGCCGAGATTTTTCGCGAGTATGGCGCCTTGCAGATCGTGGAAACCTGGGGCGACGATGTGCCGCCCGGCAAGCTGACCTCCTTCCCGCTGGCCGTGCAGTGCAAGCCGGACGAGACGGTCGTGTTCTCGTGGATCACCTGGCCGTCCAAGGCGGCGCGCGACGCGGCCTGGGCCAAGGTCATGGAAGACCCGCGCATGGCGCCCGAAAACAACCCCATGCCCTTCGATGGCAAGCGGCTGATCTATGGCGGCTTTCAGATGATCCTGCAGCGCTGAACGGCAGCACCTGGCCCGCTCAGTCCAGCCGCAGCAGCGCGGCGGACGCCGCGCAGACCAGCAGGAACGGGATGCTGATGCGGTGGAACGCGCGCATGCCGTTCGGCAGCCGGGCCAGCCGCAGCGCGATCAGGTTGGCCAGCGAGCCCAGCACGCAGCCGAAGCCACCCACGCTGACGCCGGCCGCCAGGGCCGGCAGGTCACGCACGGTGCCGTCCAGCAGGATGGTCGCGGGCACGTTGCTGATGAACTGCGAGGCCACGATGGCCGCCAGGTAGGCACGCCAGCCCTCGGCGATTGGCCATTGCTGCAGCAGCGCGGCCATGGCCGGCAGCTCGGCCACCTGGCGCAGCACCACGAACATCAGCGCGATGGTGAGCAGCAGCGCCCAGTCGATGCCGCGCAGCACGCGCGGTGCCGCCAGCGCGAACACGCCGAACACCAGGCCCAGGCCCGCGAGCAGCCAGTGGCGGTCCAGCGCCACCACGAAGGCGACGAACAGCACGGCCGCCAGCGCCAGCAGACGCGGCTGCACGGCCGCCGCCTCGCCAGCGGGCTTGAGCGCGATCGGCGTGCGCGGCACCAGGATCCAGACCGCCGCGAACAGCCAGAACAGCATGACGGCCACGGTGGGCGCCATCATGCCCATGAAGCCGACGAAGCTCTCGCCCGAACGGTGCCACAGGTACAGGTTCTGCGGGTTGCCGATGGGCGTGAGCGCCGAGCCGGCGTTGACGGCCAGGGCCTGCAGCACCACCAGCCGGGCCAGCGGCAGGTGCGCCTGCGTGGCCAGCACGCGCGTGAGCGGCACCAGCAGGAACAGGCTCACGTCGTTGGTGACCAGGGCCGAGAGCAAGGCCGCCGCGGCCGTCAGCAGCAACGCCAGGCCGCGCAGCGTGGACACGCGCGCGAGCAAGCGCTGCGCCGTGGCCTGCAGCATGCCGCTGCGCTCCACGGCCTGCGTGACCGCCAGCAGCCCGGCCAGCGCGCCGATGGTCTGCCAGTCCACCAGCTGCGCGGTGGCCAGCGGCGTGCGCGGCTGCCACAGCGCCAGGCCGATGGCGGCCGCCAGCAGCACCCAGAGCAGGCCGTTGCCGCCAGCGGGCTCCTGCGGTTCAGGCACGGGCGCAGAAGATGCAGGCTTGGCGGAAACGTCGGGCATGGTGTCGAACGGCAGGTCGGCGCGGGGCGTCCGCGCGGCGCCGAATGATCGCATGCGTCCCAGGTGGCGCCGCCGGCCAGAGGCATGGCCGACCACGCGAACCGCGATCGGCACGGCGGCGCCCGCGCCGCGCATGCGTCGCCCCGCCGCGGTTCACAGCCGCGGCGTGTACTTCAAGGTGAACATCACGTTGCGCGGGTCGCCGAAGTCGAAGCCGGAGTAGCCGACGAAGCCCGGCAGCCAGTAGCGTTTGTCGAACAGGTTGTTGACGTTCATCGCCAGGTTCAGCTCGGGCGTGACCTGGTAGGCCACGCGCAGGTTGGCCACGGTGTAGCCGGGCACCTTGAACTTGTTGGCGCTGTAGGTGTGGCTGAGGGTGTGGCTCTGCGTGGTGAAACCCGCACCCAGCGTCAGGCGCTTCCAGTCGCCCGGAAGGCGGTAGGAGGCCCAGACGCGCAGCATGTTCCTGGGCGTCCAGGTGCTGAACACCTCGCCCTGCAGGTCCGGGTCGCTGCGGTACTCCGTGGTGTTGTAGGTGTAGCCCGCCGTCAGCTGCAGATTGCGCAGGACCTCTCCGCTGACTTCGGCCTCGACGCCCTGGCTGCGCACCTTCCCGGTGGCCTTGGAACAGTACCAGCCGTCGCAGGCGTAGCCCGCATCCAGGTCGTTGACGGCCCGGTTCTTGTGCGCGTAGCGGAACACGGCCAGCGAGGCGTTCACCCGCCCGTCGAGCAGCTCGCCCTTGATGCCGGCCTCGTAGTTGACCCCGGTGATCGGATCGACCACCGTGCCCTGCGCCGTGCGCTCCGATTGCGGCTCGAACACGCCGGAGTAGCTGCCGTACAGCGACCACTGCGGCGTCAGCGCGTAGATCAGGCCGGCATAGGGCGTGATCTTGCCCGAGGCACTCTGGACGGTCCGGGATCCGTCCTGCCGGTCGGTGTAGATGTTGTCGTACCAGCTCGCGCGGGCACCAAGGACGGCCGTCAAGGGCTCGGTCAGGCGGGTGCGCAGCCGGGCGTAGATCCCCTTCTGCTCGACGTCGTACGCCGTCAGATACTGCCTGCCGCCCGCGGCCAGGAGGCTGGCCACGGTCGGCTCGGCACGGTCGTGGTCGATGGCGAAGAGGTTGCCACCCGGCGTGAAGGTGCGGGCGAACATGTCCTTGGTCTTGTACCTCGAATAGCTGCTGCCCACGGTCAGCTCGTTGCGCAGCCCGAGCGCCTGGAAACGGCCGTTCACGAAGGCATCGATGCCGACCGCATCGCTGTCGAAGTCCGTGATCCAGTTGGCATAGGTCAGCCCGCTGCCGTCGGCCGCCGTGACGCCGTGCAGGCGCTGGTGCTTCGCGTTGGCCTTCTCGCTCATGCGCAGCGCGGCGACCTTGAGTTTCCAGTCGGCGTTGAAGCGGTGGCTCAGGTCGGCGTACACGCTGGTCTGCTCGATGCCGGCCCGGTTCCAGGTGGCGCCGGTGTAGGTGGAGCGCGGCAGTCCCATGTCGCTGCCGGCCGCATTGATCGGCAGGCCGTAGATCATCGGCCGCCCTTCGCTGTCGGAATGGCTGACGGCGATGCCCACGGTGGTGTCGGCACCGATGTCGTAGTCCAGCGCGCCATAGGCCTTGTGCGTGCGGTTGTGCACCTGGTCGATGAAGGAATGGCTGCGCGCCTCGTCCAGCACCACGCGCCCGCGCAGGGAGCCGTCCGCGTTGAGCGGCCCGCCGGCGTCCAGTTGCAGGCCGTAGCGGTCCCAGGAGCCGGCGCGCGCGGTGATGGCCACGGTCTTCTCGGACTGGCCGCGCTTGCGCACCAGATTGACGGAGCCGCCCGGGCTGCCGGTGCCCTGCAGCAGGCCTGATGCGCCGCGCAGCACTTCCATGCGGTCGAAGAAGACCATGTCTTCGGTGCCCCAGTTGCCGAGCGACCACATGTCGCGCGGAATGGCCACGCCGTCGTATTGCCAGTCGCCGATGCCGAAGCCGCGCGCGGTGAGTGTCATGCCCTGGCCGTTGCCATTGGCGGCCACCACACCGGTGATGCTGTTGGCGGCCACGCGCATGTCGATGATGCCCTGCTCGTCCAGTTGCTTGCGCGTCATCACGCTGATGGACTGCGGGATGTCCTTGAGCGCCTGATCGCCCTTGCCGAGGCTCACGGCGCGGACCGCGAACGAATCCGCCCCCTCCGTGGTGGCGCTGCGTTCGGCGGCGGCGGACACGGTCACGGACGGCAGCGTGGACGCCGACGACGCCGCCAGGCGCTGCACCACCAGCGTCTTGCCCTGCACATGCCCCTGCAGGCCGGTGCCCGCCAGCAGCTCGTTCAGGGCCGTGCGCAATTCACGCTGGCCCGCCACGCGCTGGCCCTGCTTGCCCTGCACCAGTTCGGGCGGAAACGCCAGCTGCAGGCCGGCTTGGCCGGCGAACGCGGCCAGCGCGGCCGGCAGGGGCTGCGCAGGAATGTCGAACGAGAGGTTTTGCGCCAGCGCGGACTGGAGCGACAGCGCAAAACCGAGGGCGGCGACGGCATGCGCCAGGCCGGTGCGGCGCGCGAGAGGTTTCTTCTGCATGGCGGAGGTCTTGGTTGGTTGCAATGCGTTCACAACCGGTAAGACCGACGAGCCGCGAAAACCCTGAAAACTTTTTGCCGGCTAGCGCGCCGCGATCTCCACGCCGCCGTCGGGCAAGGCCTGGAGGCGCACCGGCAGCACGCGCGGCAGCGAGGCCAGCCAGTCCTGCGCGTCGGCCACGCGCAGCTTGCCGCTGATGCGCAGCCCGGCCACGGCGGGCGCGGCGCGCAGGGGCGCAAGCGCATAGCGTTGCACGCGCGCCAGCGCATCGGCCAGCGGCACGGCGTCGAAGGCGATCTCGCCGTGCCGCCATGCCGCGGGCTGGGCGGTGCGCTGGCGCTGCATCTGGCCTTCGGCCACGCGCAGGCTCTGGCCGGCGGTCAGCTCCTGCATCTGGCCCTGGGCCTGCACGCGCACCCTGCCCGACTCGACCTGCACCAGCACGCCCTGCCCGCCGTCGATCTCCACGCCGAAGCGGGTGCCCAGCACGGTGACCTGCACGCCGCGCGCCTGCACGACGAAGGGCCGGTCCACGTCGCGCTGCACGGCGAAGAAGGCCGCGCCGTCGAGCAGCCGGATGCGCCGGCGCTCGGCGCTGTAGTCGACCTCGATGCGGCTGGCCGCATCGAGCGTGATCTCCGACCCATCGGGCAGGCTGCGCTGCAGCCGCTGGCCGCGCAGCGTGGCCAGCGCGGTCTGAAAGCGCAAGGCTTCGCGCCGCAGGTGCTGCCACAGGGCGGTGCCGGTGGCTCCCACGGCGAACACGCCGAGCAGCGCGGCCAGCGACCTGCGGCGGCCGGCGGCGCGGGGCCGGGCCGCCGTCTCGTGGCTGTGGCGCCAGGCATGCAGCGCGTCCTCGATGCAGCGCGCGGCCTGGGCGATGTCGCGCTCCACCGTGCCCAGCGACACGCCGAGCCGGGCCGCGATGTCCACCTGCTTCTCGCCGTGCAGGCCATGGGCCAGGTAGGCATCGCGCACGCGCGGACGCAGGCCGGCCAGGGCCTGCTCGACCGCCGCCAGGGCCTGCCGGTACATCGCGCCTTCGGCCACGTCGGGCGTCTGCGCAGGCGCGCCGATGTCGATCTGTTCGCACTCCGCGAGGTAGCCCGCCATCCAGTGGCCACGCCGCAGGTGGTTCATGGCCACGTTGTGCGAGATGGTGAACAGGTAGGCGCGCGGGTCGGCGGGCGTGGCGTCCAGCGTCTCGGGCGCGCGCTCGGCGATGCGCAGCCAGGTGTCGTGGGCCAGTCCGCGGGCTTCCTCCAGGTTGCCGGTGCGCCGCGCGATGTAGCGGATCAGCTCGGCATAGTGGGTCTCGAAGGCAGCGAGCAGCGCGTGGGTGGAGGCGGCGGACGGATGCATGGCGGCAACCATCATAGCCTCAAATGAGAACCATTCTTAATGATGGCCGGCACCGCCATCGGCACAGGGGTGCTACTGGTTCAGCTGCGCCCAGGTCTTGTCCAGGCGTTTGACGCTCACAGGCTGCGGCGTGCGCAGCTCCTGCGCGAAGAAGCTCACGCGCAGCTCTTCCAGCAGCCAGCGCAGCTCGGCCATGCGGCCGTCGACCTGGCCCTTGCGCTCGGCCACCAGGCGCCAGTAGCGCTGCTCCTGCGGTTTCAGTTCCGCCAGGCGCGTGGCGTCGCGCGCGGGGTCGGCACGCAGCTTGTCCAGGCGCAGCACGATGGCCTTGAGGTAGCGCGCGAAGTGCTGCAACTGGGCCCATGGCGTGACGGCCAGAAAGTCCTTGGGCACCAGGCGCTGCAGCTGCTGCTGCACGTCGGCAGCCACGTCGGCGTTCGGGCGCGCGTCCTTGAGCTTGCGCAGCGCAGCGGCGTACTCCACGAGGATGCTGCCGGCCAGCCGCGCGACCTCGCCCGCGATCAGGGTCAACCGGCCACGGCCCTCGTCGATGCGGCGCTTGAAGGCCTGCGCGTCGCTGGGCAGCGGGTCCTGCAGGAAGGCGCGGTCCAGTGCCACGTCGATGATCTGCGTGCGCAGCATCTCCTGCGTGCCGAGCGGCATGTAGGCCACGGCCATCTTCTGCAGGTCGGGGATGTTCTTTTCCAGGTACTTGAGCGCGTCGCGGATCTGCAGCGCGAACAGCCGGCGCAGGCCCGCGCGGTGCTTGGCGGCCGCGACATCGGGCTCGTCGAAGACCTCGATGCGCACCGCGTCGCCATCGTCGATGAGCGCGGGGAAGCCGATCACGCTCTGGCCGCCCTTGCGGATCTCCAGCAGCTCGGGCAGTTCGCCGAAGTCCCATTGCGTGTGGCGCTGGTTGGCGGGCAGCTGGGGCGTCGGCGGTGCCACAGGCGCGGCCTTGACGGTGTGTGCAGCTGGCGTAGCAGCCTGGGTGGCGGCCGGCGTCGGTGTCGGCGCGGCTGTGGTCTTCAGTGCCGCCAGTGCCTGGAAGGCGCCACGCGCCTGCGTGCCCAGTTCGGCCTTCAGCGCGCCCAGGTTGCGGCCCATGCCGCGCTGGCGGCCATGCTCGTCCACCACCTGCAGGTTCATGAACAGATGCGGGCTCAGCATGTCGAGCTTGAAGTCGGCCTTCTTGACGTCGATGCCGGTCTGGTCGCGCACGGCCTTGAGCAGCACGTCGGCCAGGCCGCCCTGCCCGAATGGCAGCTCGGCCGCCAGCCGCGCGGCCGATTCGGGCAGCGGCACGAAGCGCGAGCGCGGGCGCTGCGGCAGGCTCTTGAGCAGGGCCTGGATCTTGTCCTTGAGCATGCCGGGTACCAGCCACTCGCAGCGGTCCTCGGCCACCTGGTTCAGCACAAACAGCGGCACGGTCACGGTGACGCCGTCGCGCGCGTTGCCGGGCTCGTGCAGGTAGCTGGCCGCGCAGTCCACGCCGCCCAGCCGCACGGTGCGCGGGAAGGTTTCGGTGGTGATGCCGGCGGCCTCGTGCCGCATGAGTTCCTCGCGCGTGAGCTGCAGCAGCTTGGGGTGGGTGCGCGAGGCTTCGCGCCACCAGGCCTCGAACAGGCGGCCGCTGTGCACCTCGGCCGGCAGCTGGGCGTCGTAGAAGGCGTAGATGAGCTCCTCGTCGACCAGCACGTCCTGCCGGCGCGACTTGTGCTCCAGCGCCTCGACCTGGGCGATGGTGCGTGCATTGGCGGCCGCGAACGGCAGTTTGGTCTCCCATTCGCCGGCCACCAGGCCCTGGCGGATGAAGATCTCGCGCGCGCCGGCCGCGTCCACGCGGCTGTAGGGCATGCGGCGGTTGTTGTAGACCACCAGGCCATACAGCGTGGCGCGCTCGAGCGCCACGACCTCGGCGGCCTTCTTCTCCCAGTGCGGATCGAGCAGCTGCTTCTTGAGCAGGTGGGCGCCGACCTCCTCCAGCCACTGCGGCTCGATGTTGGCGATGCCGCGGCCAAACAGCCGCGTGGTCTCCACGAGTTCGGCGACCGCGATCCAGCGTCCGGGCTTCTTCTTGAGGTGGGCGCCCGGGTGACGGTGGAACTTGATGCCGCGCGCACCCAGGTAGAGGTCTTCGTCTTCGGGCTTGAAGCCGATGTTGCCGAGCAGGCCGGCGAGCATGGCCTTGTGCAGCTGCTCGTAGCTGGCGGGCGCATCGTTGAGCTTCCAGCGGTGCTCGGTCACGACGGTCAGCAGCTGGCTGTGGATGTCGCGCCACTCGCGCACGCGGCGGATGCTGATGAAGTTCTGGCGCAGCAGCTGCTCGTACTGGCGGTTGCTGAGCTTGTGGACAGCCGTGCCATCCGGACCGGCATGCCCGCCGCGCGCCTGCGCCAGCCAGTCCCACAGCCGCAGATAGCCGCTGAACTCGCTCTTCTCGTCGTCGAACTTGGCGTGCTGCTGGTCGGCCTGGGCTTGCGCGTCCATGGGCCGGTCGCGCACGTCCTGCACCGACAGCGCCGAGGCGATGATGAGCACCTCGGAGAGCGCCTGGCGCTCGCGTCCGGCCAGGATGATGCGGCCCACGCGCGGGTCCAGCGGCAGCCGGGCC
>DATKFT010001099.1:0-5080 GCA_035544335.1 Pseudorhodoferax sp. | reverse complement strand
AGCAGCAGGCGCTGGTCGCTCGAGATGTTGATGGCACGCGCGGTCTCGACCACGCGCGCCACGTCGGCCGGCGTCACTTCCTTGTCCTTCACCGCCACCATGCCGCTGGAGTTGATGCCGCGGATGTGGCTGCCGGTGATGCCGGTGTAGACGCGGCCGATCTTGCAGTCGGCCATCAGCTCCGCTTCCTTGAGCGCCTGCTGGATGCTCTGCACGGTCGCGTCGATGTTCACGACCACGCCGCGCTTCAAGCCGTTGCTGGGAGCCACGCCGAAGCCGGCCAGCTTGAGCTCGCCGCCGGGCATGATCTCGGCCACCACAGCCATCACCTTGGCCGTGCCGATGTCCAGCCCCACCACCAGATCTTTGTATTCCTTCGCCATATCAGTTCCTGTTGTTCGGCGTCATTTGCGTTTGGGCACCGCTGTCGTCACCGTGGTCACGCCGCGCAGCCGCAGGGCGTACCCCGTGGGGTAGCGCAGGTCGGCCGACTCCAGCGCGTCCGCGCCGCGGCCGTACTGGCCTGCCACGGCGTTCACACTGCGGACAAAGCGCTCGATGCGCTCGGTGATCTCCTCGGGCGTGCCGCGCCCCAACTCCACCACGGCCCCCGAATCGAGCAGCACGCGCCAGCTGCCGCGCCCTGTGAGTTCCATCTGTTCGATCTCCGCGTCCAGCGTGTCGAACAGCGGCGCCAGCGTGCGGTACATGCCCAGGATCTGGTCCGACTCGCCCTCCGGTCCGAGCAGGCGCGGCAGGTCGCTGCGGTGCACCTCGTCCACGTTGGCCTCGAACACCTCGCCGAAGTTGTTCAGCAGCTGCGAGCCGCTCTCGGGCCCCCAGTAGGCGGCCGCACGGTGCTCCTGCAGCGTCACGCCCAGGCGGTTCGGGAATTCGCGGCGCACGGTGGCACGGCGCACCCAGGGCACGGCCTCGAACGCGGCGCGCGTGGCGTCCAGGTCCACCGTGAAGAAGGTGCCGCGCAGGTGCGGCGCCACATTGGTCTTGAGCGTGACGGCGTTGTTGTGCGTCACATCGCCGCGCACCTCGATGGCGGACAGCGCGAACACCGGCTGGCGCAGCACCCACAGGCACAACGCGCCCAGCGACAGCACGCCGAAGATCAGGAACAGCACCGTGGCGGTGACGTTCATGAGCTTGACGTCCATCGGCGCCGGCAGCGTGGCGTTCATGGCGTGGCGGCCTCCGGGGAGTCCAGTGCCGCCGTGGCCAGCACGCGCAGGCACAGCTCGGGATAGGCGACGCCGGCCGCACGCGCGGCCATGGGCACCAGCGAATGGCTGGTCATGCCGGGCGAGGTGTTCATCTCCAGCAGGAAGGGCTTGCGGTCGCTCGCGCGGACCATGAGGTCGGCGCGGCCCCAGCCGCGGCAGCCCAGCGCGCGGTAGGCCGCCAGCACGATGCGCTGGATCTCCTCTTCCTCGGCCTGCGGCAGCCCGCTCGGGCACTGGTAGCGCACCACGTCCGTGAAGTACTTGTTCTGGTAGTCGTAGGCGCCCTCGGGTGCCTGGATGCGGATCACGGGCAGGGCCTGGGCGTCGGCGCCCGCGCCCAGCACGGCGCAGGTCACTTCCTCGCCCTCGATGAACTCCTCGCACAGCACGTCGGGGTCGTACTTCGCCGACAGGCGCACCGCGTCCAGCATCTCCGAGTAGCCGCGGACCTTGCTGACGCCGATCGACGAGCCCTCGCGCGGGGGCTTGACGATGAGCGGCAGGCCCAGCGTGTCGGGCACGGCACGCACGTCGGCCAGTTCCTGTGCGCCTGGCTGCAGCACCACATGGCGCGGCGTGGGCAGACCCGAGGCCTCCCAGATGCGCTTGGTCATGACCTTGTCCATGGCGATGCTGGATGCCATGACGCCCGAGCCCGTGTAGGGCAGGCCCAGCAGCTCCAGCGCGCCCTGCACCGTGCCGTCCTCGCCGTGGCGGCCGTGCAGCGCGACGAAGCAGCGCGCAAAGCCATCGCCGCGCAGTTCGTGCAGTCCGCGCTGGGCCGGGTCGAACGCATGCGCGTCCACGCCCAGGCTGGTCAGCGCCTCCAGCACGCCCTGGCCCGACAGCAGCGAGATCTCGCGCTCGGCCGAGCTGCCGCCCATCAGGACAGCCACCTTGCCCATGCGTGCGGCCAGGCCGACGGGGGTGGTGCTCATGCGGCGCCTCCCATCTCCAGCAGCTTGGCCGGCACGCCGCCGATGGAACCCGCCCCCATGCACAGCACCACGTCGCCGTCGCGCGCGTTGCCATGGATGACGGCCGGCATGGCCGCAATGTCGTCCACGAACACGGGCTCGACCTTGCCGGCCACGCGCAGTGCGCGTGCCAGCGCGCGGCCGTCGGCCGCGACGATGGGCGCCTCGCCGGCCGCATAGACCTCGGCCAGCAGCACGGCGTCGGCCTCGCCGACGACCTTGACGAAATCCTCGAAGCAGTCGCGTGTGCGCGTGTAGCGGTGCGGCTGGAACGCCAGCACCAGGCGGCGCCCGGGGTAGGCGCCGCGTGCGGCGGCCAGCGTCGCGGCCATCTCCACGGGATGGTGGCCGTAGTCCTCGATCACCGTGTAGCTGCCGCCGCCCTGGGCCGGCAGCTCGCCGTAGCCCTGGAAGCGCCGGCCCACGCCCTTGAATTCGGCCAGCGCCTTGAGCACGGCGGCGTCGGGCACATTGAGCTCGACCGCGATCGCGATCGCCGACAGCGCATTGAGCACGTTGTGGCGCCCCGCCAGATTCAGCACCACCTGCAGGTCGGGCAGCGTCACGCCGTTGCGCCGCTGCACCGTGAAGTGCATCTGGGCGCCGACGGCGCGCACGTCCACGGCGCGCACCTGGGCGTCCTCGCCGAAGCCGTAGCTCGTGATCGGGCAGGTCACCTGCGGCACGATCTCGCGCACGGCCGCATCGTCGGTGCACAGGATGGCCGTGCCGTAGAACGGCATGCGGTGCAGGAAGTCCACGAACGCGGCCTTGAGCCGGCCGAAGTCGTGGCCGTAGGTCTCCATGTGGTCGGCGTCGATGTTGGTGACGACGGCCATGACCGGCAGCAGGTTCAGGAACGAGGCGTCGGATTCGTCGGCCTCCACCACGATGTACTCGCCGCCGCCCAGCTTGGCATTGGCACCCGCGCTGTTGAGCCGCCCGCCGATCACGAAGGTGGGGTCCAGCCCGGCCTCGGCCAGCACGCTGGCCACCAGGCTCGTCGTCGTGGTCTTGCCATGCGTGCCTGCCACGGCGATGCCGCGTTTGAGGCGCATGAGTTCGGCCAGCATCAGCGCGCGCGGCACCACCGGGATGCGCATGGCACGTGCCTGCTGCACCTCGGGGTTGTCGGCCTGCACGGCGGTGGAGGTGACGACCGCGTCGGCGCCTGCCACATGGGCCGCGTCATGGCCCACGAAGGTCTGGATGCCCAGGCCCGCGAGACGGCGCAAGGTGGCGCTGTCGGCGATGTCCGAGCCCGAGATCTGGTAGCCCAGGTTGCGCAGCACCTCGGCGATGCCGCTCATGCCGGCACCGCCCACGCCGACGAAATGGATGTGGCGAATCGCGTGTTTCATCGCACGACACCTCCCCAAGGCTGTGCCACGCCGCCGGCCTCGCAGTGCGCGGCGGTGTGGATGGAATGACGGACGGCGTACTTCATGCGCGGGGAGCCAATGCTTCGATCTGGTCGGCGACACGTGCGGCCGCCTGGGGTTTTGCCAATGCGCGCGCCCGGCACGCCATGGCCTGCAACGCGTCGCGCGAGAGTCCGGCCAGCAGTTCTGCCAGCCGGCGTGGATTGAGTTCGGACTGGGGCAGGTGGATGCCCGCGTCGTGCCCGGCCAGCCATTGCGCGTTGTCGCGCTGGTGGGCCGTGGTGCTCACGACCAGCGGCACCAGCACGGCGGCCACGCCGGCCGCGCAGAGTTCGCTGACCGTGACCGCACCGGCACGGCAGACCACGACGTCGCAATCGGCCAGGGCCTGGGCCATGTCCTCGATGAAGGGCACGGCCCGGGCGGTGATGCCGACGTCGGCGTAGGCCTTGGCCACGGCCGCGTCGTTGCCCTGGCCGCACTGGTGCAGCACCTGCGGCCGCCGCGTCGGGTCCATGCTGGCCAGCGCCTGCGGCAGGCACTCGTTGAGCACGCGTGCGCCCAGGCTGCCGCCCACCACCAGCACGCGCAGCGGCCCGCTGCGGCCCGCGAAGCGCCGGGCCGGTTCGGCCAGCGCCTCGATCTCGGCGCGCACGGGATTGCCCGTGACCTGCGACTTCTTGACGCGCGCCACGTCCGGGCCCTCGAAACCGAAGGCGACAAAGTCGGCCACGGGCAGCAGGGCCTTGTTGCTCATGAGCAGCGCCGCATCGGCATTGACGAGCGCGAGCGGCTTGCCGAGCGCCGCGGCCATGAGCCCGCCCGGAAAGCAGACATAGCCGCCCATGCCCAGCACCACGTCGGCGCGGCGCCGGCGCAGGATCTGCAGGCAGGCCCAGAAGGCGCCCAGCATGCGCATGCCACCGGTCAGCGTGTGCACCAGGCCCTTGCCGCGCAGGCCCGAGAAGCCGATCGTGTCCAGCGGAATGCCGGACGGCGGTACGAGACGGTTCTCCAGCCCCAGGCGCGTGCCCAGCCAGCTGACGGTCCAGCCGCGCGACTGCAGCTCGCGGGCGACCGCCAGGCCCGGGATCACATGCCCGCCCGTGCCCGCCGCCATGACGACCAGATGGCTCATCCGCGCCTGCCCCCGTGCATGAGCTGCCGGCTTTCGTAGTCGACGCGCAAGACCACCGCGATGGCCACCACGTTGAGCAGGATGGCCGAGCCGCCGAAGCTCATGAGCGGCAGCGTGAGCCCCTTGGTCGGCAGAGCGCCCAGGTTCACGCCCATGTTGATGAAGGCCTGAAAGCCCATCCAGACGCCAACGCCCTGCGCCACCAGGCCCGCGAACACGCGGTCCAGCGCGATCGCCTGGCGGCCGATGTGCATGATGCGGCGGATCAGCCAGAAGAACAGCGCGATCACGCAGAGCACGCCGACCAGGCCGAACTCCTCGCCGATCACGGCGAGCAGGAAGTCGGTG
>DATKFT010001098.1:0-6234 GCA_035544335.1 Pseudorhodoferax sp. | reverse complement strand
GCGCCGTGTCGCTGCTGTGCTGGCCCAGCTTGTCCTCCAGCCGCGCGACCTGGTAGCCCGGCGTGTCTGTGGGCACGAGGAAGGCGCTCATGCCCTTCTTGCCCGCGCCCTTGTCGGTCACGGCGATGACGATGGCCACATGGCCGTTCCTGCCGCTCGTGATGAACTGCTTGACGCCGTCGATCACGTAACCGTCGCCGTCCCGCCGCGCCGTCGTGCGCAGGGCCGAGGCATCGCTGCCCACATGCGGCTCGGTCAGGCAGAAGGCGCCCAGCATCTGGCCCTGCGCCAGCGGTTCGAGCCAGCGCTTCTTCTGCGCGGCGTTGCCGTAGCGCATCAGGATGGCGTTGACGGGGCAGTTGGTCACGCTGATCGCGGTGCTGGTGCCGCCGTCGCCGGCCGCGATCTCTTCGAGCACGAGGGCCAGCGTGAGGTAGTCCAGGCCGGCACCGCCATGCTCTTCGGGCACGCAGATACCGTAGGCGCCGAGCGCGGCCAGGCCCTGGTGCGCGGCCTTGGGGAAATGGTGCTCGCGGTCCCATTGTGCGGCGTGGGGCCAGAGCTCGGCCTGGGCGAAGGCGCGCACGGCGTCGCGGATGGCTTCTTGGTCGGGGGTCAGCAACATGGTCGGTTCCGTTGTCTCAGAGCTTGTGAAGGAATGGATTGGACGCACGACGGGGTGTCCACGGGTGCCGGGCAAGGCGCGTCGCGCAGTCCGTATCGAGATACGGACCAGCGGCGCAACACCGCCCGGCGCCTGCGGGCGGCCCGGCCCGCAGGGCAAGACCCCGCAAACGGCCACTGGGTACTGAAACGCGGTCCATCGGGGTCTTGCGTGAGTTCAAGCGATTGCTTCGCAAGCTCTCAGGCGGAGGCTTGGGTTTCCTGGGCAAGCTGCACGCGGTAGCGCGCCAGCATCTGCTCCTGGGTCTCGGTCGGCGCGGCCGCGCCGATCTGGTCGTGGACCATCTGGTTCATGCTGGGCAGCACGGCGCGCGCAGGCCAGGAGGCGGGCTGCCACAGCTGCGAGCGCATGAAGGCCTTGGCGCAGTGCAGGTAGACCTCCTCGACCTGCACCTCGACCACGAGCTTGGGGCGCTGGCGCTCGGCGGCGAAGCGGTCGATGAAAGCCGCCTCGTCGCGCAGCCGCGCACGGCCGTTCACGCGCAGGGTCTCGTCCACGTTGGGGACCAGGAAGATCAGCGCCAGCCGCGGGTCGGCGAGCAGGTTCTCCAGCGTGTCGAGCCGGTTGTTGCCGCCCGCATCGGGCAGCAGCAGCGTGCGCGCGTCGGCCTGCTTGACGAAGCCGGGCGCGCCGCCGCGCGGCGAGGCGTCCAGCAGGGCGCCGTGCACGCCGCCCGTGGCGAGCACGCAGAACGGCGACAGCGCGATGAAGCGCGCCGCATGCGCATCGAGGTGGTCCATCTGCTTGCGCAGCGCACGCTCGCCGGGCGCGGCGTACAGGCCGCGCAGCTGTGCCAGGGTCTGGATCATCACCAGCCGTCGAACGGTCGGCCGTCGTGGTCGAGGAACGCGCCCTTGTGCGCCGGCGTGAGGCCCTCCAGCGCGCCGCGCATGACCGCCACGCTGTGCTCCACGGTGAGCGGGGCGGCGGCGCCGCCCATCTCGGTCTGCACCCAGCCCGGCGACAGCGCGACCAGGATCGCCTGCGCGTAGTCGTGCTGGGCCGCGGCCACGGCCATGTTCAGCGCGGCCTTGCTGGCGCGGTAGACCCAGGCCAGGCTGTCGTCCACGCCCGCGATGCGCCCCATCTCGCTCGTGATGAAGGCAAAGCGCCCGCGCGGCGCGGCCTCGACCAGCGGCGCCACCTGTGGGATGGCCTGCATGGCGCCCAGCACATTGGTGTGCATGAGCCGGTCGAAGTCCTCGCGCGTGGGCGGCGTGCGCGCATCGGCCGTGGCCCAGGCGCCGGCCACGTAGAGCGCGATGTCGATCTTCTCGCCGTCCAGCTGCCAGGCCAGCCCGCTCACGCTGGCCGGCTGGGCCACGTCCACACGCAGCGCCGTGGCGCCCAGGGCCTTCAGGCGTGCCAGGCCCGCGTCGTCGCGGGCCGTGGCGATCACGCGCGCGCCAGCCGCGCGGTACTGGCGCACGAACTCCAGGCCGATGCCGCGCGAGGCGCCGATGACGAGAACCGTGGCCATCAGAGCAGCTCGAGCGCCAGCGCCGTCGCCTCGCCGCCGCCGATGCACAGCGTGGCCACGCCGCGCTTCTTGCCGCGGGCCTGCAGCGCATGGATCAAGGTGACCATGATGCGTGCGCCGCTGGCACCGATCGGATGGCCCAGCGCGCAGGCGCCGCCGTTGACGTTGACGATGTCGTGCGACAGGCCGAGCTCGGTCATGAGCGCCATGGGCACGACGGCGAAGGCCTCGTTGATCTCCCACAGGTCCACGTCAGCCACGCTCCAGCCGGTCTTGGCCAGCAGCTTGCGCGTGGCGCCCACGGGCGCGGTGGCGAACCAGTTGGGCTCCTGCGCGTGCGTGGTGTGGGCCACGATGCGTGCGATGGGCTTGCTGCCCAGACGCTGCGCCGTGGAAGCGCGCGCGAGCACGAGCGCGGCGGCGCCGTCGTTGATCGACGAGCTGGAAGCGGCCGTGATGGTGCCGTCCTTCTTGAAGGCGGGCTTGAGCGTGGGGATCTTGTCGAGCTTGATCTTGCCCGGGCCTTCGTCCACGCTGATCAGCTGCTCGCCCGCGCGGGTCTTGACCGTGACCGGCGCGATCTCGGCCTGGAAGGCGCCGGACTGCGTGGCGGCCTGGGCGCGCGAGACGCTGGCCACGGCGAACTGGTCCTGCTCCTCGCGTGTGAAGCCGTACTTGGCGGCGCAGTCCTCGCCGAAGGTGCCCATGGAGCGGCCGGCCTCGTAGGCGTCTTCCAGGCCGTCCAGCATCATGTGGTCCATCACGCGGTCGTGGCCGATGCGGATGCCGCTGCGGCCCTTCAGGAGCAGGTGCGGCGCGTTGGTCATGCTCTCCATGCCGCCGGCGACCATCACTTCATGCGTGCCGGCCAGCAACATGTCGTGCGCCAGCATGGCCGCCTTCATGCCCGAGCCGCACATCTTGGACAGCGTGACGGCGCCGGCGCTCTGGGGCAGGCCGCCCTTGAACGCGGCCTGGCGTGCTGGCGCCTGGCCCTGGCCGGCCATCAGGCAGTTGCCGAACAGCACCTCGCCGACCAGCTCGGGGCGGATGCCGGCGCGCTCGACGGCGGCCTTGATCGCGACGCCACCCAGGTCGTGCGCCGCCAGGCTGGCGAAGTCGCCCTGGAAACCGCCCATGGGCGTGCGCGCGGCGCCGAGGATGACGATGGGGTCTTGGGGTGCGGTGCTCATGGAGTCTCCTTCAGAAGAGGCGTTGCGAAAGGGATGCCGGGGCCTGGACAGCATGGCCGAAGCGGCGCGCCGGCGCATAGGGGAAAACATCGTGCAGGTGTCCGGCCTGGATGCGCCGCTGGTGCTCCTGCCAGAAGGCCGCATCCAGCAGGTCGGCGTGGTGGCGCATGAAGGCCTCGCGCACCTGCGGATGGCCCAGCAGGAAGGGAGCGAAGGTCTCGGGAAACACATCGCGCGGGCCAACCGGGTACCAGGGCTCGCTGGCCAGCTCGTCCTCTTCGTGGCGCGGCGGCGGCACGCGGCGGAACTGGCAGTCCGTCAGGTACTCGATCTCGTCGTAGTCGTAGAACACGACCTTGCCGTGGCGTGTGACGCCGAAGTTCTTCCAGAGCATGTCGCCCGGGAAGATGTTGGCGGCGACCAGGTCCTTGATCGCGTTGCCGTACTCGACCACGCTGCTCTCGATCTGGCGCAGGGCGGCCTCGGCCTGGGCGCCGCCACCGGCCAGCTGGTCGAAGGCCTCCTGCAGGTACATGTTCAGCGGGATCATGCGGCGCTCGATGTAGACATGGCGCAGGATGACCTCGTCCCGGCCGTCGCCGTCGTGCTCGCAGATCTCGAGCTGGCTGGGTGCGTGCTGGCGGATCTCCTCGATCAGGGCATCGTCGAAGCGGTCCCGCGGAAAGGCCACGTTGCTGTACTCGAGCGTGTCGGCCATGCGGCCCACGCGGTCGTGGTGCTTGACCAGCTGGTACTTGGCCTGCACCTGGGCGCGCGTGGTGTGCTTGGGTGCGGGAAAGCGGTCCTTGATCAGCTTGAAGACGTAGGGAAACGAAGGCAGATCGAACACCAGCATGACCAGGCCCTTGATGCCGGGCGCGCTGCGGAAGCGGTCGCTGGAGTGCCGCAGATGGTGCAGGAAGTCGCGGTAGAACAGGGTCTTGCCCTGCTTGGCCAGGCCCAGCGCGTTGTAGATCTCGTTGCGCGGCTTGCGCGGCATCATGCTGCGCAGGAACTGCACGTAGGCCGACGGGATCTCCATGTCGACCATGAAGTAGGCCCGCGCGAAGCTGAACAGCATCAGCAGGTCGTCCTCGCCGAACAGCGCCGCGTCGACGGCCAGCCGGGGCGGCTCGGCCACGTGCAGGATGGGCAGCGCGAACGGAATCGCCAGAAAGCCGTTGATGAGCTTGCCGACGACGTAGGCGCCCTTGTTGCGGAAGAACAACCCCGACAGCACCTGGATCTGGAAGTTCGCGCGCAGCCGCGCATCGCCGAGCTGCGCGCGCATGGCCGCCGCGATGCGGCCCGCGTCACGCGCCAGGTCGTCGAATGGCGTGCGCAGGTCGTAGTCCTGCAGCATGCGCGCCACCGATGCCTGCAGTGCATCGGGCTGCGGATAGTAGGCGCGAAAGCTGGACTGCGTGACGCCCTCGGCGTTCTCGATGTACTCCGTGCTGACGGCGGGGCGCACGAAGATGCAGTCGTTGTGGAAGTAGCTGCGGTGCAGGATCTTGGTTGTGACCGAGTTGAAGAAGCTCTCGGCCAGCTCGGGCTGGAAGTGGTCGACCAGCAGGCCGATGTAGTGCAGCTTGACCTGCTGCCAGATCCCGGCGGACTGCGCCCCGGCCTGGAACTCGCGCTCCAGGCGCAGCGCGCATTCGCGCACGCGCAGGCCGTAGAACGCGATGCGCTCGTGCTGGGCACGCTGCTGGCCGTGCCAGTCGGCGGTCTCGAAGCGGTGCTTGGAGCGCGCGGATTCGGCACGGAACAGCCGGTAGTGGCGGTTGAAACCGTCCAACAGAGCCTTCGCGATCGCGTAGGCCACCGGGGAGTCCAGCCGCTGCGGGAACATGGCGCCTTATTCGTCGTCTTCTTCGGGCTGCAAGGGCTGGCCGCTGTCGTGCCGCGGGTAGCGCTTGATCGCCGAGCGGAAGGTGTCGAGCACCTTGTCGGGGTGGTCCATGCTGACCTTGAGGTCGTTGACCAGGCCGTCCTTGAGACCGTAGCACCAGCCGTGGATGGTCAGCTGCTGACCGCGCGCCCAGGCGTCCTGCACGACGGTGGACAGGGCCACGTTGCCGACCTGCTCGATCACGTTGATCTCGCACAGCCGGTCGTGCCGCTCCTGCTCGGTCGGCAGATGGTCGATGCGCTTGCGGTGCCGCAGCCGCAGGTCGGCGATGTGGGCCAGCCAGTTGTCGGCCAGACCCACGCGCTGGCCCAGCAACGCGGCACGCACGCCGGCACAGCCGTAGTGGCCCGTGACCATGATGTGCTCCACGCGCAGATGCTCGACGGCGAACTGGATGGTCGAGAGCGCGTTGAGGTCGGAGTGCACGACCACGTTGGCCACGTTGCGGTGGACGAACACCTCGCCGGGATCCAGCCCCGTGATCTCGTTGGCCGGCACGCGGCTGTCGGCGCAGCCGATCCACATGTAGCGCGGCTTTTGCTGCGCCATCAGGCCCGTGAAAAATCCGGGGCGCTCACGCTCGACCCTGGCGGCCCAGGCGCGGTTGTTGGCAAGAAGGTGGTCTAGCGAGGAGCTCATCGTTGTTCTTTCCCTGGCAAGGCGTTGGAGAAAATCTGCTGCGCTGCAGCAAACTTTTGTATTTTCCGCGCTTTGCGAATCCGGGGTTTCAGTGATGGATGCCCTTGCGGCCGACCACGGCCATCAGCGTGCAGTTCATCGTGGCGACCAGCTTCTCGCGGCCGTCGTCGAAAGCGAACGCCCGGCCCTCCACCACACTGATGGTGCGGCCTGGCTTGAGCACCTGTCCCACCATGCGAAAGCGCTGCCCCTTGGCAGGTGCCAGCAGGTTGATCTTGAACTCGATGGTCAGCACCGCCGCGTCGGCCGCCATCAGCGTGAA
>DATKFT010001097.1:0-5537 GCA_035544335.1 Pseudorhodoferax sp. | reverse complement strand
GGCCGAGATGGTGCAGCGGGGACGGGCCGCCGTGGCAGCCGCCCAGTCGCGGCCCGGCCAGATCGCGACCCTGATCCTGCCCGCGGACAAGGCCTGGTCGGCCTACGACGGCGCGGCGCCGGCCGGTGGCGCCATCGGCCCGGCCGCGTTGCAGAGCGTCGATGCGGACACCGTGGAGCAGGTCGCGGCCTGGCTGCGCGGGCACGCGGACACCACGCTGTTGCTGCTGGGCGGGCCCGCTGTGTGCGGCGAGGCTTTGCGATGGGCCGGCCGTATCGCTGCCGCGACCGGCTGCACCGTGATGAGCGAGCTCTATGCCGAGCGCATCGAGCGCGGGGCAGGGCGCGTGGCCCTGCCGCGTTTGCCCTATGCGGCCGATGCCGCGGCCGCGGTCCTGGCCCGGTTCGAGCGCATCGTGCTGGTGGGTGCAGCGGCGCCCGTGGCCTTCTTCGCGTACCCGGACAGGCCTGGGCGGCTGACCGCACCGGGCACAGAGATCGTGACGCTGGCCCGGCGCGGCGACGATGTCGCCGGCGCGCTGCGCAGCCTTGGCGAAGCGCTGGGCGCCGTGCGGGTGCCCTTCGTCGCCTGCGGCATGCCCGCGCCTTGCGCGGCGCTGGCCGACACGGCCGCGCTGGACTCCCATACCATCGGCGCGCTGCTGGCGAGCCTGATTCCCGAGGATGCGATCGTTGTGGACGAGGCCGTCACCACGGGGCGGGGCTTCGACGCTGCCACGCGCCATGCCGCGCCGCACGACTGGCTGACCATCATGGGTGGCTCCATCGGCTACGGCCTGCCCGTGGCCGTCGGTGCGGCCATGGCAGCGCCGGGCCGCAAGGTCGTCGCACTCGAAGGCGATGGCAGTGCCATGTACACGCTGCAGGCCCTGTGGACCATGGCGCGCGAGAACCTGGACATCACGGTGATCGTGTTCGCCAACCGCAGCTACAAGATCCTGCACCAAGAGTTCGCGAACACGGGCGCTGGCGTGCCGGGCGTGCGTGCCAGCGACATGCTCACGCTGGACCGGCCGGATCTGGATTGGTGCGCACTCGCCAAAGGGCATGGGGTGGCGGCGCGGCGCGCCAGCAACGTCGCGGAACTGCGCGCGGCGATCGGGCATGCGCTGGCGTCCGGCGGACCCAGCGTCATCGAGGCCTTGTGCTGACCCGGCACCTGGCCATTTGTTTTCAAACCACGACAAGGAGACGAGCCATGCGGGCTTCACGCAACACACGACAACATGTTCTCTCGCGGCGGGCCGTGCTGCCGCTGTGCGCGGCGCTGCTGGCGGCTGCGGCGCCGGCCACCTGGGCCAGCGACGGCAAATGGCCCAGCCAGAAGCCCGTGACGCTGGTGGTGGGCTACCCGCCCGCCGGTGGCGCCGACACCGTGGCGCGCCTGCTGGCCGAGCGACTGGGCCGCAAGTACCAGCAGCGCTTCATCGTGGAGAACCGGCCCGGGGCCGGCGGCACGATCGCGGCGACCCATGTGGCCAAGGCCCCCGCGGACGGCTACACCTTGCTGGCCTCGGCCTCGTCGGAGCTGACCGTGGTGCCGGCCGTGCGGCGCGCGCTGCAGTACAACCCCCTGAAGGACTTCGAGCCCGTGGCCATCACGAGCCAGACCACCTATTTGCTGGTCGCGTCCCCGGCCTTCCCGGGCAACAGTTTGCAGGACATGGTGGCCTACGCCAAGGCCAACCCCGGCAAGCTGAGCTATGGCTCGTACGGGCAGAACACGTTCACGCACCTGACCGGCGAGTTGCTGCAGCTGCTGACGGGCACGGAGCTGCTGCACGTGCCCTACAAGGGCAGCGGCGAGCTGCTGCCAGCCTTGATCGGCAACCAGATCCAGCTGTCGTTCAACTCGCCCGTGGAGGTGCAGTCGCAGATCCAGGCTGGGCGCGTCAAGGCCTTGGTGGTGACGGCACCCGAGCGGCTCAAGACCATGCCCACCATCCCGACCAGCGCCGAGCAGAAGTACCCCGAGCTCATCGCGCGCGGCTGGAATGGCCTGATGGCGCCCAAGGGCACGCCCGCGGCCGTGCTGGACGAGCTCAACGCGGCCGTCAACGAGATCCTGAGCTCGCCCGGCCTGGTGCAGGAACTGGCGTCGCGCGGCATCGAGCCGGGCGGCGGCTCGCGCGAGGCCGTGCGGGCCCGCATGCGCGACGAGCTGCAGCGCTGGGGCGATCTGGTCCAGAAGGTGGGACTGCCGATGCTGGATTGAGGGGGCTGGCGCAGGCCGATCGCCAGGCCTCGCCGCAGTGGATGGCGACCGCGGTGGGCCCTGCGCTAGGCAAAGGTATCGACAAGCTGGCCGTTGGCGCCAGGACGGGCGGGGCCCGAGCGCGGTGCGCTGGTCTCCGCCTGCTCCTGGGATGCCGCCTGGGCCTTCTGCGCCTGCTGGGCCTGCAGCGCTGCAAGCTGGGCCTGCAGCACCTGCAGCTTCATCTGCAGCAGCTCGGTCATCTGCTTCTTGGCCTCGAACTCGAGGTCGCTCAGGGCGACTTCCTTGAGCTGCTGCTGGGCTTCCCGGATCTGCTGTTGTATGCGCTGGATCTGCGAGCCGGCGCCGGCCGTCTGCCCGCCGGCGCTGCCGGATGGCGACGCAGAGGCGGGCATGGACACATGGATGTTGGTCATGCCAGAACAGATCGGTGCTTTGCCGGCAAACTTGAGCCCGGCCCGGCCCGGCCCGGCGCAGGCCGGACCGGGCCGGGTCGCGCGGGGCTCAGCCGATGCGCAGCTGCTCGCCCAGGGCCGTGCCGAACATCGCCGGGTCGCTGAACGAGGCCTGGCCGGTCTCGATGCGGCCCGCGAAGCGGCGGCTGAAGTCGGCCTGGCCGGCCACCTTGGCGCTGAAGTCGTACCAGTAGCCGCTCTCGCGCATGGACACGCGCAGCGTCTGCTCGCTGCGCGGCGCCAGCACATGGCTGGCCGACTGCGGGCGGTAGGCGTTGGCGCTCAGCGTGAGGGTGCAGGGCGCGGTGCCGCTGTTGACCAGGCGCAGCACGAGCTCGCCGCTCGCGCCGTCGCAGCGCACCTGCAGCTCGGGCCGGGGCTGGCCGGCCGCCAGCGCGCGCTGCGCGTTGCCCGTGAAGTGGCGGTGGTAGCCGTTGGGGCCCAGCACCCAGAGGTCGTAGGCGCCGCCGGCGGCAGGTGCCCATTGGCCCGTCAGCGTCTTGCCGGGCTCCACCGTGTAGCGGCGCGGCATGGCCGCGAGGTTGCGGCGGTCGTAGACGTGGAACACGGCGGCCTGGCGGCCCGTGTTGCCGAAGCTCAGCGCGACCTGGGCCGATGCCAGCGTGGCGCCGGCCACGAGCTCGCAGTGCGTGTGCAGCTCGTAGGGCAGCGCGCGCGAGGGGCGCACGCCGTCGGCCTGCACGGGCAGCGCGGCCGGCGGCGTGGCCGGCGTGGTGCGGCCGGGCAGCGCGCGCGAGCGGTTGGCCAGGTCCAGCGTGGCGGGCAGGCTCGCGAAGAAGGCCGTGTCGTTGGGATCGGCGAAGTTGAAGGCCGAGCTCAGGTCGCCGGCCACGGCGCGGCGCCAGGCCGAGATGTTGGGCTCGCGCACGCCGAAACGCGCCTCGATGAAGCGGATCACCGAGGTGTGGTCGAACACCTGCGAGTTGACCCAGCCGCCGCGGCTCCAGGGCGACAGCACGTACATGGGCACGCGCGGGCCCATGCCGTAGGGGCGGTGCAGGGCCGCCACCTCGTTCGGGTCGTTGTAGTAGCCGTCGTAGGGCAGCATGACATGGTGGTACTCGCCCGTGGTGTCCACGGTCGAGGCGCCGGCGAGCTTCGCCTGGGCCGGGTCGGCGCTCCAGTTCTCGTAGGAGGGCGCGGCCGGCGGCGGCATGTGGTCGAAGAAGCCGTCGTTCTCGTCGAAGTTGATGAACAGCACGGTCTTGGCCCAGACCTCGGGGTTGGCCGTCAGGGCGTCCAGCACGCGCGCCGTGTAGTCCGCGCCCTGCGCCGGGCTGGAGGGGCTGGGGTGCTCGGAGTCCTTGGACGGGGCCACGATCCACGAGACGCTGGGCAGCTTGTCGGCCAGCACGTCGGCGCGCAGCATGTCCAGGTGGCGCGTGCTCACGCCGCGCTGGCGCAGCGATTCGGAGTAGCCGGGCTTTTGGAACCAGGCGGCGCGGAAGGTCTGAAAGCCGGCCAGCGGGTTGTCGGTGTAGTTGTCCGCCATGTCCTCGTAGACCTGCCAGCGGATGCCGGCCGCCTCGAGCCGCTCGGGGTAGGTGGTCCAGGTGTAGCCGCCGTCGCCGTGGTCCTCGTCGAACCAGTCGTAGTCGTTGTAGGTGGCCGGGCCGTTGCCACGGGCCAGCGGATCGTTGGTGCCCGTGAACAGGAACAGGCGGTTCGGGTTGGTGCCGGTCTGCGAGGCGCAGTGGTAGGCATCGCACAGCGTGAACGCGTTGGCCATGGCCCACTGGAACGGCAGGTCGGCCTGGGCGTAGTGGCCCATAGAGTGGTTGCGCTTGTAGGCGGGCCAGTTGTTCATGCGGCCATGGTCCCAGGCGACCTGGGCGTCGAGCCAGCCGTGCGGCGTGCCGGCCACGCGCATGAGCGGGAAGTTGGCCACGGTGTCCAGCCGGAACGGGGCCAGCACGGGCGGCGTGGCGCCGGCGACCGCGTTGGGCTGGTACCAGACGGTCTTGCCCGTGATGCCGGCGCTGTTGGCCACCGGGATGGGGAAGCGGTCGGCGAAGCCGCGCACACCGTTGAGCGTGCCGAAGTAGTGGTCGAAGGAGCGGTTCTCCTGCGTGAGCACGACGATGTGCTGCACGTCCTCGATGGTGCCGGCGCGGCGCGCCGCGTTGATCGACAGCGCGCGGGCGATGGCGGGCGGGAAGCTGGCCAGCGCGGCGGTGGCGCCGGTGGCAGAGCCGATGGCGCGCAGGAAGCCGCGGCGGGTGGGTTCGGTCATGGGGATCCTTCGGATGCTTGGGCGCGGACTCAGGCCTGGCGGCGGCGGGCGCTGCGCAGGGCCAGGCCCAGGCCCGTCAGCACCAGGGCCAGCGAGGCGGGCTCGGGCACGGCGTTGCCGTCCTGGAAGCTGAAGTCGTCCATGACGTAGAAGGCCTGCAGGTTGCTGGACACCACGATGGCGTCGATCGCGCCGCTCCAGCCGCTGGCCAGGAAGGCCGGCGTGTCCGACAGGCCCAGTGCCGCGGAGCTCGCGACGAGCTGGCCGCCCAGGTACATCTGGAAGCTGACCGTGGCCTCGCCGAAGCCCGAGAACCAGGCGCCGTCGAACACCGTGGGCGCGAGGAAGCGGATCACGCTGGCGGCGTCGTCGCTGCCCCAGCCGGTCGCGATGCGGCCTTCGCCCGAGTGCGCGGTGTAGGGCGCCTGCGCGCCCGTGAAGACCGACCAGGCTGCGGCCGACCAGTCCAGGCCGCCGTACTGGGCCGGCACGGCGGCATAGCCGTCGGCGCCGACGATGTCGTCGAATGTGAGCACCTTGGCCGATGCGAACGGCGCGCACAGGGCCAGGGCAGCGCTGGCAAGCAGGCCGCG
>DATKFT010001096.1:0-2312 GCA_035544335.1 Pseudorhodoferax sp. | reverse complement strand
CCTCGGCGCGCACGATGCGCCGGGTGCGGTCGACGGCGGTGACCTTCTTGCCCGCGTGCAGCGTGATGCGGTTTTCGGCATACCAGGCCCAGGGGTTCAGCACGATCTGCTCGACGGTCTGCTCGCCGGCCAGCACCGGCGACAGCAGGATGCGGTTGTAGTTGGGGTGGGGTTCGGCGCCGAACACGGTGATGTCGTACATCTCGGGCGCGAGCTTGATGAGCTCCTCCACGGCGCGCACGCCGGCCATGCCGTTGCCGACCAGTACCAGTTTCATCTTTTGCATGGGGTGCTCCCGGGGTCTCAGGCGGCCTTTTCCACGTGCCCCTGGCGCGTGTAGAGGAAGTCGATGACGGCCTTGCGGTAGGCCACGTAGCGGCGGTCCTCGGCCAGTGCCACGCGCTCGCGCGGGCGCGGCAGGTCCACGGCCAGCACCTCGCCGATGGTGGCGGCCGGACCGTTGGTCAGCATCACGATCTTGTCGGACAGCAGCACGGCCTCGTCCACGTCGTGCGTGACCATGACCACGGTGCTCTGCGTCTTGTGCACGATGGCCAGCAGCTCGTCCTGCAATCGGGCGCGCGTCAGCGCATCGAGCGCACCGAAGGGCTCGTCCATGAGCAGCACCTTGGGCTCCATGGCCAGTGCGCGCGCGATGCCCACGCGCTGCTTCATGCCACCCGAGATCTCGCCGGGGCGCTTGTGTGTGGCGGGCGTCAGACCGACCAGCGCCAGAGCGGCCTCGGTGCGTGCCTTGAGCTGGGCCTTGTTCTCGGTGGCGCCGAAGACACGCTCCACGCCCAGGTGGATGTTGTCGAAGCACGTGAGCCAGGGCAGCAGCGAGTGGTTCTGGAACACCACCGCGCGTTCGGGACCGGGGCCGGCGATCTCGCGGTTGGCGCACAGCAGCACGCCCTCGGTGGGCCGGGCCAGCCCGGCGATCAGGTTCAGCAGCGTGGACTTGCCGCAGCCCGAGTGGCCGATCAGCGCCACGAACTCGCCCCTGGCCACGGTGAGCCCTATGCCCTGCAGTGCGACGAAGGGGCCGCGCGCGGTCTGGAAGGTCTGCGCGACGTTCTGGATGTCGATGAATCTCGCGTCGGTCGAACGTGCCCCGACGCTCGGCACTTCGTGTCCTCTGTGCCCCCCGAGGGGGCGCGCGCTCACTGGGGGGCGGCCCGGCGTTTCGCTCGTGCTCATGACTTCACCTCTTCGAACGTGAATGCCGAGGCCAACCGGATCAGCGCATATTCCAGCAGCAGCCCCACGGTGCCGATCACGAAGATGGCGATGATGATGTTCTTGACATTGAGGTTGTTCCACTCGTCCCAGACCCAGAAGCCGATGCCCACGCCGCCGGTCAGCATCTCGGCCGCCACGATCACGAGCCAGGCCGTGCCGACGGCCAGGCGCACGCCGGTCAGCGTGTAGGGCAGCACGGCCGGGAACAGGATCTTGGTGAGGATCTTCCATTCCGACAGGTTCAGCACGCGGGCCACGTTCATGTAGTCCTGCGGCACGCGCTGCACGCCCACCGCGGTGTTGATGACCATGGGCCAGATCGAGCAGATGAAGATGGTCCAGATCGCGGCCGGGTTGGCGCCCTTGAAGACCAAGAGGCCGATCGGCAGCCAGGCCAGCGGCGAGACCGGGCGCAGCAGGCTGATCAGCGGGTTGAACATGCGGGACAGGAAGGTGAAGCGCCCGATGGCGAAGCCCGCCGGGATGCCGACCAGCGCTGCCAGGCCGAAGCCCAGCGCCACACGCTGCAGCGAGGACAGCACGTTCCAGCCCACGCCCTGGTCGTTGGGGCCCTTGCTGTAGAAGGGATCGCTGAACACCGTGAGCGCTTGCTGCCAGACCGCCAGCGGCGAGGGAAAGCCGGTGGTGCTGCGCATGGCCACGATCTCCCACACCAGCAGCAGCAGGCCGAAGCCCGCGAGCGGCGGCAGCACGCGCATCCAGAAGGCGCGCAGGTCGAGCGGGGTGCGCGCCCGCGTCTCGCGCACGGGGCGAACGGGTGCCGCGGTGGCGGCGACCGGCTTGGCCGCAATGGCCGGGGCCGATGGCACGGAGACCGCCTCGAGCGGCGAATGGAAGACTGCGCTGACCATGGTGTTCTCCCTATGCATGAAGCTTGAAGGACTCGGCGTACTTCTTCGGGTCCTTGCCGTCCCAGACCGAACCGTCGAACAGCTTGCTGCTGCGCATCGGGTCCTTGGGCACCGGCGTCTGCGTGGCGGCCGCGGCCTGCTTGTAGATGTCGATGCGGTTGATCTCGGTCGCGACCTTGAGGTAGTCGGGATGCTCCT
>DATKFT010001095.1:0-1589 GCA_035544335.1 Pseudorhodoferax sp. | reverse complement strand
GACGGGGAGACGGTGGACTTGGTCATCAAGGTGCTGCAAGCGCGCAGCATTTCCACGCTGGACCTGACCGGCGGAGCGCCGGAGCTCAGCGCTCATTTCCGGCGGCTTGTGACTTCCGCACGCGCGCTTGGCATCGAGGTGATCGACCGCTGCAATCTGACCATCCTGAACGAACCCGGGCAGGACGACCTCGCCGCCTTTCTGGCTGGGCAGGGCGTGCAGGTGGTGGCGTCCATGCCGTGCTACTCACCGGCCAACGTTGATCGCCAGCGTGGAGATGGCGTGTTCGACCTCAGCATCACCGGGTTGCAGCAGCTCAACGCGCTGGGGTACGGCATCCCGGAAAGTGGTCTTACATTGAATCTTGTCTACAACCCGCAAGGCCCGTCCCTGCCTCCGCCGCAGGCTGCGCTGGAGGCCGATTACAGGCGCGAACTCCTGCTGCACTTCGGCATCCGTTTCAACCACCTGTTTGCGCTCACGAACATGCCTGTGCAGCGTTTCGGCAGCACCCTGGTATCCAAGGGCACGTTCGGAACCTACATGCAACTGCTGCGGCAGGCGTACCAGGCCGACAACCTGGACACCGTGATGTGCCGCTCCATGATCAGCGTGGACTGGCAAGGCGACCTCTACGACTGCGATTTCAACCAGATGCTGGGTCTGCCGGCCCGGCTGGGAAAAGCCTATCGCCCGCAACTGCGCGACCTGTTGCAGGCCGATCCCGAAGGCGAGTCCATCCGGATCGCGGACCACTGCTACGGCTGCACCGCAGGCCAAGGCAGCAGTTGCGGCGGCGCGCTGGAGTCGGCTGGCCCGACAAGCGCCAGCGGTCCGATTCACGCCGTACACAACGACCTCGACCAACCCACTTCTTCAGGAGATGCCCGATGACCGCAATCACCCGTAGGCTTGCCAGTGTTGCCTTGCTCCTTGCAGCGGTCTCTGCACACGCGCAGACCACGCCGCTGAAGTTCGGTGTCGGCCTGTTCCAACCGGATCGGGAACGCAACGACGCCACCTACCGGCCGCTCGCCCAGCATCTGGCTCAGCGCCTGGGCCGACCCGTCGAGTTGCGCACGGTCGACAGTTGGGAAGGGCTGGCGAAGTCGCTGGCCAATGGGGAGACCGATCTGGCACTGATGGGCCCGTGGGGCTATGTGCTGGCAAACCAGGCGTCCGATGCGCAGGTGGTGTCGACCATTCTTTACGAAGGCAAGCCCGAGTACTTCGCGATGATCGTGACCCACCCGGACTCGGGCATCAACTCGGTAGGCGACCTCAAGGGGCGGACCTTCGCCTTCGGCGACAAGGGCTCCACCTCCGGCTATCTGATCCCATTGCACTTCTTCATGAAGCAGGGAATCGACCCCGCGAAGCACTTCTCGCGCGTGCTGCACACCAAGCACCAGGCGATTCAGACGCAGGTCACCGCCGGGCAGATCGACGCTGGCGCCGACTACAACCGCAATCGCGACGCAATGATCGCGCAGGGCCTGATCAAGGCCGAGCGCTCGAAGATCATCTGGCAGTCCGATCCCTTGCCCAATGACGCCTTTGCCGTCAGCGAAACGCTCTACAAGAACAAG
>DATKFT010001094.1:0-2655 GCA_035544335.1 Pseudorhodoferax sp. | reverse complement strand
AGACCTCCACGGCCCGCTTGTCGTGCGCGGCCAGCAGGGGCTCCAGAAAGCGCGCGCAGGCGTGCTCACGGAAGTCCGGCGAGACATAGCCCACACGCAGCCGCCGCTCGCTGCGCCGCTCGTTGTGGTGCGGCTTCCAGCTGGCCCGGTGCGGCTGGCCGAAGCGGCGCTCGTATTCCTGGTAGGCCGCGTAGATTTGCTCTGCGCTGCGGTCCGGGTGGTAGTTCAGGATGAACAGCAGGTTGTCGAACAGATGCTGCGACGCCAGGCCCAGCGCGATGGCGCGCTCGTAGCAGACCACGGCCTCGTCGAACTCGCCGCGGTGCGGCAGCACGTTGCCCAGGTTGTGGTGTGCCACGGCCGAATCGGGCCGCGCGCGCAGCGCCGCACGGTAGTTCGCCTCGGCCTCCTGCATGCGGCTTTGCTCCTGCTGCAAGAGCCCCAGGTTGTTCAGCGCCTCGGCATGGCCTGGCACCAGCGCCAGCGCGGCAAGCCAGCGCGCCTCGGCCTCTGCGACCAGCCCCTGCGCGTGCAGTGCGTTGCCTTCGTTGTAGAGCAGTTCGGCGCGCAGGGCGGCGATCTCGGCGTCGACCGAGACGGCTGCAGGCGGCAGCGGATCCGGCGCGGACGATGCCGCCGGCGCAGCCAGCGGCGCTTGGGCGCTCTCCCAACGCGAGAACATCTGGCGAAAGGCTTGCTCGACGGCACGCGTGAAACCGGCCTCGTCCATCAGCGCGCTGGCCTGCATCTGTCCGCGCAGCGCCGCGCGCGTGGCCACCAGCGCAGGCAGGTCCGAGGCCAGCGCCACGACCTTGTCGACGTACTGGGCTTCGCTCTGCGCGATCCACTCGGTCCGGCCCAGGCCCTGCAGGATCGCGCTGCCGATGCGACCTACGCTCGGCCGGCCCGCCAGCGTGACCACGGGCACACCCATGTAGAGCATCTCCACGACCGTGGTGCCCGAATTGTGCGGAAAGCAGTCCAGCCCGATGTCGATGCCGCGCAGCACATCCCAGGGCGGGCTGTGGCAGCCGATCTCCAGCCGCTCGCGGCCGATGCCATGCTCGCCGAAGCGCGCAGCCATCGCGTCGGCCAGTTCGGGGTCGGCAAACGAGCGGCTGTCGATGACCAACACGGATCCGGGCACGCGGCGCAGGATCTCGGACCACACGCGCAGGCTGCGGTGGTTGATGCGCACGCCGCGCGTGAGCGTGCCGAAGCGCACGCTGCCATGTGCCAGCGCCGGCAGCGGGCCGGGCTCGCCCATGCCGGGGCCGGGACGGTAGGCCGTGAACGGCACACCCGCCAGACGCCACGGCGTCTCGGAAAACAGATGCTCGCTGCCGGGCGGCGCGCTCGCGGCGTCTGTCAGGTAGTGGTCGATGGCCTTGAGGCCCGTGGTGCTGCCAAAGCCCATCCAGCTCAGTGACACCGGCGCCGGCTTGCGCGCGAACATGTCGAGCCGATTGCCCTTGGTGTGGCCCGCCAGGTCGACGAGGACGTCGATGGCGTCCTGGCGGATGCGCGCGGTCAGCGCGTCGGTGTCCAGGTCCTGCGTCGGCACCCAGTGGTCGACGTAGGAGCGCAAGCGCTCGGTCGTCGCATCGCCCGGCGTGCGCATCTCCGCATAAGCGAAGACCTCGAAGGCAGAGCGGTCGTGGCAGGCCAGCAGGGGTTCGATGAAGAAGCTGCAGGCGTGCTGGCGAAAGTCTGGCGAAACGTAGCCGATGCGCAGCCGGCGCCCTGCAGCCCCTGCATTGGGGTGCGGCGCCCAGTGCCGGCGCTGCGGCGCACCGAACGCAGCCTCGTAGGCCGCGTAGCCCGCGTAAATTTCCTCGGCGCTGGCGTCAGGGTGGTAGTTCAGCGCGAACAGCAGGTTGTCGAACGCAACGCGGTAGCCCGGGCGGGCGGCGATCGCCTGCGACAGCACCCGCACCGCTGCATCCACCTCGCCGCGGGCCACATGGATGCCACTCAGGTTGTTCAGCGCCTCCGCGAAGTCCGGCTCCAGCTGCACCGCCCGCATGAAGTGCGTGGCGGCCTGCGCCACCAGGCCTTGCGCATTGAGCACCAGGCCCAGGTTGTTCCAGGCCTGCGCATGGTCTGGCGCCAATGCCAGCGCTGCGCGCAGGGCGGTCGCAGCTTCGGCGCGCCGCTCCAGTTCAAAGTAGGACCGCCCCAGGTTGCACAAGGCCTCCACGTCCTGCGGTGCCAGTTCGGCGGCGCGCTGCTTGGCGGCCAGCGCCTCCTGTGGGCGGCCCATGGCCTGCAGCATGGCGCCCAGCGATTTCCAGAGGAAGCCGTCGCCCGGATGCCGCACCAGCAGCTCCCGGGCCAGCGCCTCGCCGCGCGCGTACTGCTTTTGTCCGAACAGCGCGACCAGCGCCTCCTGCTGCGCCAGCGGCACGGCGGCCGCGGGCGCCGGCTGCGCGGCCGGCAGCCGGTCCGCCAGCGCCTGCACCTGCACATGCGGCAATCCACTGGCCCGCGCCAGCCCCAGCACCTGCTCGGCCATCGTCCATTGCTCGGCCCGGATCAGTGCGTCGACGTAGCTGAACCAGAACTGCGCCCGCCCCGCATCGGCGTTCAGCGCCGTCTCGAAGTGCGCCAGTGCCTCCAGCGGTCGGCCGAGCCCGATCGCATACAGCACGCCCA
>DATKFT010001093.1:0-1528 GCA_035544335.1 Pseudorhodoferax sp. | reverse complement strand
AGCGGCGCGGGCAAGTCCACGCTGCTGGCGTTGGCCGCGGGCGAACTGCTGCCGCTGGCCGGCCAGGTGGCCGTCGGCCCGGCCTGCCTCATGACGCAGCGCAGCGAGCTGTTCGCCGACAGCCTGCGCGAGAACCTGCTGCTGGCCCGGCCCGCGGCCGACGATGCCGCACTCTGGCAGGCCTTGCAGGCCGCGGGCCTGGACGCTTTCGTGCGTGGCCTGCCCGCGGGCCTGGACACGCGGCTCGGCGAAGGCGGCCTGGGACTGTCCGGTGGCCAGGCGCGGCGGCTGGCGCTGGCCCGGCTGCTGCTGCGCGACGCGCCGCTGTGGCTGCTGGACGAACCGACCGAGGCCGTGGACGCCGCCACGGCGCGCGACGTGCTGGCCCGGCTGGCGATGGCCGCGACAGGAGCGACAGGCGCAGGTGGCCGCAGCCTGTTGCTGGCCACGCACCTGCGGCGCGAGGCCGCGCTGGCCGACCGGCTCGTGCTGCTCGCGCAGGGCCGCATCGCGGCGGACCTGCGGCGCGGCGACCCCGCTTTTGAGCGGTTGCTGATGCAACTGCGACCAGATTAAGCTCTCCCCCGAACGGATCAACCAGGGATTCCCACGCCATGGACCTCGACATCGTTTCGCTTTCGCGGCTGCAGTTCGCAGTGACCGCGCTCTACCACTTCCTGTTCGTGCCGCTCACGCTGGGCCTGTCCATCCTGCTGGCCATCATGGAGACGGTCTATGTGATGACCGGCCGCGTGATCTGGCGCGACATGACCAAGTTCTGGGGCACGATCTTCGGCATCAACTTTGCGATGGGCGTGGCCACGGGCGTGGTCATGGAGTTCCAGTTCGGCATGAACTGGAGCTACTACAGCCACTACGTGGGCGACATCTTCGGCGCGCCGCTGGCCATCGAGGGGCTGATGGCCTTCTTCATGGAAGCCACCTTCGTCGGCCTGTTCTTCTTCGGCTGGGACAAGCTGTCCAAGCGCGGCCACCTGGCCGCGACCTGGGCCGTGGCGATCGGCTCGAACTTCTCGGCGCTGTGGATCCTGATCGCCAACGGCTGGATGCAGAACCCCGTGGGCTCGGCCTTCAACCCGCAGACCATGCGCATGGAGGTCACGGACTTCGCGGCCGTGCTGTTCAACCCCGTGGCGCAGGCCAAGTTCGTGCACACGGTCTCGGCCGGCTATGTCTGCGCGTCGGTGTTCGTGCTGGGCGTGTCGGCCTGGTATCTGCTCAAGGGCCGGCACCTGGAGCTGGCCAAGCGCTCGATGACGGTGGCCGCGTCCTTCGGCCTGGCCTCGGCGCTGTCGGTCGCGGTGCTGGGCGACGAGAGCGGCTACCTGTCCACCGAGCACCAGAAGATGAAGCTGGCGGCCATCGAGGGCATGTGGGAGACCCTGCCCGCGCCGGCCGCGTTCACGGCCATCGGCTTTCCGAGCCAGCAGGCGCGCGAGACGCACTACGCCATCCACATCCCGGCGCTCATGGGCTTGATCGGCACGCGCTCGCTGACCACCGAGAT
>DATKFT010001092.1:0-3427 GCA_035544335.1 Pseudorhodoferax sp. | reverse complement strand
AACCTGATCCTGAGCTACGTGGCCGAGCACATGCTCGGCCTGCCCAGGTCGTTCTGAGTCCCGGCCCCATGCATGAGCATCCCAGCCAGGCCCTGGCCGCGTTCGCGGCAGGCCTGCAGTTCCAAGACATTCCCGCGCCCGTGCTGCGCCGCACCGAGGACCTGTTCCTCGACTGGTTCGGCTCGGTGCTGGCCGGCAAGGGCGCGCGCGCAGTCGAGTCCATCGCCAGCCTGGCCCGCACCATGGGCCCCAACGATGGCGCGAGCGAGCTGCTGATCTCGCGCACGCGCTCGAGCCCCTTGTTCGCGGCCATGGTCAATGCCGCGGCCTCGCACTACGCCGAGCAGGACGACGTGCACAACGGCTCGGTGTTCCACCCCGCGGCCGTGGTGTTCCCGTCCGCACTGGCCGTGGCCCAGGCCATCGGTGCCTCGGGCAAGGATCTGCTCGTGGCCTCGGTCGTGGGCTACGAGGTCGGCATCCGCGTGGGCGAGTTCCTGGGCCGTTCGCACTACCGCATCTTCCACACCACGGCCACGGCCGGCACCGTGGCCGCTGCGGCCGCCGTGGGCCGGCTGCTGGGCCTGGATGCCGACAAGATGCTGCACGCCTTCGGCTCGGCGGGCACCCAGGCCGCCGGCCTGTGGGAGTTCCTGCGCGACGCGGCCGACAGCAAGCAGCTGCACACGGCCAAGGCGGCCAGCGACGGCCTGCTGGCCGCCTACCTGGCGCGCGATGGTTTCACGGGCGCGCGCCAGATCCTGGAGGGCAAGCAGGGCATGGGCGCCGGCATGTCGACCGACGCCGACCCCGCCAAGCTCACCGATGGCCTGGGCTCGCGCTGGACGCTGGCCGAGACCTCGTTCAAGTTCCACGCCTCGTGCCGCCACACGCACCCGGCGGCCGATGCGCTGCAGCAGGTCGTGCGCGCCCATGGTCTGCAACTTTCCGACATCGCCGCCGTGACGACCCACGTGCACCAGGGCGCCATCGACGTGCTGGGCCCTGTGACCGACCCGCGCACCGTGCACCAGAGCAAGTTCTCCATGGGCACGGTGCTGGGCCTGATCGGCGCGTTCGACCGCGCCGGCCTCGCGGAATTTGACGCGCACTTCCGCAACCCGGCGGTCATCGCGCTGCGCGACAAGGTCACCATGGTGCTCGACCCCGAGGTCGATGCGGCCTACCCTCGGCGCTGGATCGGCAAGGTCACCGTGCTCACCACCGACGGCCGCCAGCTGCATGGCCGCGTGGACGAGCCCAAGGGCGACCCCGGCAACACGCTGAGCCGGGCCGAGATCGAGGCCAAGGCGCTGCAGCTCGCGGCCTACGCGGGCGGCGCCACGGCGGACGAGATGCGCGGCGTGGCCGAGCGCGTGTGGCGCATGGCGGAGTGGCCGCGCGTCACCCAGCAACTGAACTGAAATCGCAACGACGAACGAAGGAGCAAACGACATGAGCAACACATCCCTGCTGAATGGCAAAGTCATGGTGGTCACCGGTGCCGGCGGCGGCATCGGCCGCGACATCGCCCTGGCCATGGCCAAGGCCGGCGCCCGCGTGGTGGTCAACGACATCGGCGCGTCCGTCAGCGGCGAAGGCAACGACGCAGGTCCCGCGCAGAAGGTCGTCGACGAGATCCGTGCCCTGGGCGGCGAGGCTGCGGCCAACACCGACAGCGTGTCCGACGTGCGTGGCGCGGGCCGCATCGTCGCCACGGCGCTGGACAGCTTCGGCCGCATCGACGGCGTGGTGAACAACGCCGGCATCCTGCGCGACCGCTTCTTCCACAAGATGAGCGACGAGGAATGGGACGCCGTCATCAAGGTGCACCTGTACGGCAGCTACTACGTGAGCCGTGCTGCCGCCACGCACTTCAAGGAGCAGAACTCGGGCGTGTTCGTGCATATGACCAGCACCTCGGGCCTGATCGGCAACTTCGGCCAGGCCAACTACGCGGCGGCCAAGCTGGGCCTGGCCGCGCTGTCCAAGTCCATCGCGCTGGACATGCAGAAGTTCAACGTGCGGAGCAACTGCATCGCGCCGTTTGCCTGGAGCCGCATGATCGGCTCGATCCCGACCGAGACCGATGCCGAGAAGGCGCGTGTGGAGCGCATCAAGCAGATGACGCCGGCCAAGATCGCGCCGCTGGCCGTGGCCCTGTCCAGCGACGCCGCGGCCGACACCAACGGCCAGATCTTCGCCGTGCGCAACAACGAGATCTTCCTGATCAGCCAGCCGCGTCCCGTGCGCTCGGTGCACCGCTCCGAAGGCTGGACGCCCGAGTCGGTGCTGAGCCATGCGCTGCCGGCCATGAAGGCCCAGTACTTCGGGCTGGAGCGCTCGGGCGACGTGTTCACCTGGGATCCGGTCTGAAGCGGTGAATCCCTGCATGGCTGACGCCTCGCGCGTCAGGCCTGCGCCGACGGCGACCTGGTGTCGCCGTCGGCTGTCGGTGTTACGGATGAATGGCTCAGTCCGGCCGGATGTTGCGCTCCCGGATCAGCACCGCCCATTTGCCGATCTCGGCCTTCAGGAATTCACCCATCTCGGCCGGCGAGCCCTTGCCCGGGATCGCGCCCTGTGCCTCGAGCTTGTGCCGGAACTGGGGCGCCTGCAGGATGCGGTTGGCATCGGCATTGATCTTCTGCACGACGGCCGCCGGCGTACCGGCCGGCGCGAACAGGGCCGTCCAGGTGTAGGCCGAGAAACCGGGCAGCCCTGATTCGGCCACGGTGGCGGCCTCGGGCCAGGAGGGCATGCGCTTGTCCGTGCTGACGGCCAGCAGCTTGAGCTTGCCGCCCTTGACATGCGGGCCGGCCGACAGCGCGCTGTCGAACAGCACGTTGCAGGTGCCGCCGATGGCATCGGTCAGCGCCGGGCCGCTGCCCTTGTAGGGGACGTGGGTCATGTCCAGCTTGGCCAGCGAGGCGAACAGTTCGCCGGCCAGGTGCGAGGGCGAGCCAGGGCCGATGGAGCAGTAGTTGACCTTGCCCTGGTTGGCCCGCGCCCAGGCCACGAATTCCTGCACGTTGCCGTACGGCGCCGTGGCCGGGGCCACCATCAGCAGCGGCAGCACGGCGGCCTGTATGACGGGGGCGAAGTCCTTCACCGGGTCGTAGGGGATCTTGGGGAACAGGCTCACGTTCACGGCCTGCGGGCCGCTGGCGCTCATGACCAGCGTGTAGCCGTCGGGCTCGCTGCGCGCGACCTGCTCGACGCCGATCATGCCCGAGGCACCGCCCTTGTTCTCGATGACCACGGCCTGCTTCCATTCCTCGGCCAGGGCCTGGCCGAGCATGCGCGTGATGGCGTCGGTGGAGCCCCCGGGCGGATACGGCACGACGATGCGCACGGGCTTGGCGGGGTAGGCCGGGCTCTGGGCCTGGGCCAGCGTGGGCAGGGCGGCGCAGGCCAGCGCGGCGGC
>DATKFT010001091.1:0-4526 GCA_035544335.1 Pseudorhodoferax sp. | reverse complement strand
GGTCCAGGCGCTGCTGTGGGGCATCGTGTTCTACATGCTGGTCGCCATGGGCATCCGCGAGCCCTTCTTCATCAAGATGTGCCAGGCCGGCATGCTGGTCAATGTGGTGATGTTCGCGTTCAACCTGTTCCCGCTGCCACCGCTGGACGGCGGGCGCGTGCTGGTCGGCCTCTTGCCGTACAAGCAGGCGGCCCTGGTCTCGCGCGTGGAACCCTGGGGCTTTTTCATCGTCATGGGGCTGGTGCTGGCCGGCGTCGTGGGCGCCCTGTGGCTGCGGCCCATCATGGGCCTGACCTTCGAGCTGCTGGACCTGCTGCTCACCCCGTTTTCCCTGCTGGTCCGGTGAGGGCATGCTGCAAGCGACCGCACGCAGCTGCTCCCGGACCCATGTGGCGCACGGCGCCTGGTAACCACTGATATGTCCTCCTCGAACACCTTGCGCGTCCTGACCGGCATCACCACCACGGGCACGCCCCATCTGGGCAACTACGTCGGCGCCATCCGTCCGGCCATCCGCGCCAGCCGCGCCGCGGGCACCGACAGCTTCTACTTCCTGGCGGACTACCACGCGCTGATCAAGACCGACGATCCGCAGCGCATCCAGCGCTCCACGCTGGAGATCGCCGCCACCTGGCTGGCGGGAGGCCTGGACCCCGAGCGCGTGACCTTCTACCGCCAGTCGGACATCCCCGAGATCCCGGAACTGACCTGGTTCCTGACCTGCGTGACGGGCAAGGGCATCCTGAACCGTGCCCATGCCTACAAGGCCGCGATGGACCGCAACGCCGCCACCGGCGCCGACCCCGACAACGACGTGACGGCCGGCCTGTTCATGTACCCCGTGCTGATGGGCGCGGACATCCTGATGTTCAACGCGCACAAGGTGCCCGTGGGCCGCGACCAGGTGCAGCACATCGAGATGGCGCGCGACATGGCGCAGCGCTTCAACCACGCCTACGGCGAGCATTTCGTGCTGCCCGAAGCGTCCGTGGAAGAAGACGTGGCCTTGCTGCCGGGCCTCGACGGCCGCAAGATGAGCAAGGGCTACGACAACACGATCCCGCTGTTCGCGCCGCGCGAGCAGATGCGCAAGCTCATCGCGGGCATCGTGACCGATTCGCGCGGTCCCGGCGAGCCCAAGGACACCGAGGGCTCGGCCCTGTTCCAGATCTACCAGGCCTTCGCCGAACCCGACGAGACGGCTGCCTTCCGCCGGGCCTTTGCCGATGGCATCTCCTGGGCCGACGCCAAGCAGGCGCTGTTCGAGCGCATCGACCGCGAGATCGCCCCCATGCGCGCGACCTACCAGGGCTACATCGAGGATCCCGCCAGCGTCGAGCGCGTGCTGCTGGCCGGCGCGCAGAAGGCCAGGCGCACAGCCAGCCCCGTCATCGCGACGCTGCGCCATGCCGTGGGCCTGCGCCCGCTGGAAACCCAGGCACGCGCGGACAAGCCCGTGAAGGCAGCCAAGGCCGCGAAGACTGCACAGCCAGCCTTCAAGCAGTACCGTGAGCCCGATGGGCTGTTCTACTTCAAGCTCGTCGACGCCGGCGGCGCGCTGCTGCTGCAAAGCCAGGGCTTTGCTTCGCCCAAGGAGGCCGGCCAGGCGATTGCACAGCTGACCCGGGATGGCGCTGCCGGCCTGGCGGCTCTGTCCGCCCAGCTGGCGAGCACCGCAGCGGGCGCGGCCGCCGCGTTGGCCCAACTGGCCGAGTTGGCCGCCCCCAAGACCGACAACGGCTCCGTGGCCGGAGAGGAAGATCCCGGCGCGGCCGTCGAGCCGCGGGCCTGAACCCCTGGCCTGGATCCCGGGCCAGGACCTTCAGGCCTGCAGCGTCGCCGCGAGCGTGATCTCGGGCACGGCCGCCAGCGCCTTGGACAGCGGGCAACCGGCCTTGGCGCCCTGCGCGAGCTGCTGGAATTGGGCCTCGTCCAGGCCCGCCGCCTTGGCCGTCAGCGTCAGCGCGATGCGGTCGATCTTGAAGCCATCGCCGTCCTTGACGAGCCGCACGCTGGCCTGCGTGTCGGCCTGCTGCAGCGCCACGCCGGCCTTCTCGCAGGCAAACGCAAAGGCCATCGTGAAGCAGGCCGCATGCGCGGCACCCACGATCTCCTCGGGGTTGGTGCCGCGCCGGTCGTCCTCGAAGCGGCTCGCAAAGCCATAGGGATAGTCCTTCAGCGCGCCGGTCTCGGTGCTGATCGCGCCCTTGCCGGTCTTGCCGGCCCCTTCCCAGTGCACGCTGGCCTTCTTCTCGCTCATGGTGGTTCCTTTCGGGTGGATGGATCACTTGCGCCGCGGGCTGACCAGGCCCGCATCGGGCCGGGGCAGGTGGCCTGCGCGCGCCGCATCGGCCGCACGCGCCACGGCGCGCGCCACATTGCGCACTTCGGCGTGCAAGCCATGGTCCGCGTCGAGCGCGGCATGGCTGTCGCCATAGGGTTCGTAGTAGCCGATGTAGCGGTCCAGCTGCGATGCGGAACCGGCCGGCAGCAGGCCCATCCACTGCAGCCAGTCCGCGAGGTTGCGCCGCTGCACCTCCACGCCGGCCACGTCGCCATGCACCACGAGGCCGAACACGCGGCCGGCCAGGTGCTGCGGATAGTCCCAGCCCTGCTTCTCCAGCGCCTTCGCCTCTTCCACCTTCTTGCCGTGCGTCGTGGTCGGGTCGGGATTGCCGCCGTCGGCGCAGACCAGCCGGTCGATCATCTGCTTGAGCGGGCTCGGCGATTGGTACCAATAGGTCGGCGCCAGCACGATCACGCCATGGGCCGCGACCCAGCGTTCGTAGATCTCTGCCATCCAGTCGTTGACCTGGCCCAGCGCATGGTTGGGATAGCAGCTGCAGGGCCAGTGGCACAGCGGCATGGTCGTGGACACGCAGCCCTTGCAGGGGTGGATGTGGCGGTCGAAATCGGAAGTCAAGAGGCTCAGGTCCAGCAGGTCGGCCTCGGCCCCCTCCTGCTGCAGCACCTCACGCGCCATGCCGGCCAGGCGCATGGTCTTGGAATTCTCGCCGGGGCAGGTCTGGTCGTTGCGTGCGGCGCCGCTCACGAGCAGCACGCGCGCGCGTGGCGCCTGCGCCCAGCCGGCCTGTGCGGCCTGCAGGCGCGCACGGGTGTCCGACCACTCGACGGACAACGCATAGGCGGGATCGGCAAAACCGGGGCCGGCTGGCCGCGTGTGCGGTGCCTTGCGGCTGTCCTCGTGGTTGCGCCAGGCGATCTCGGCCAGCCGGTCGATGGCGGCACGCTCGGCATCGAAGCGCGGATCGGCGAACCGGGCCTGGAACCGCGCCTGGAATGCCGCCCGGTCCATGGCCGTCAGCGCAGATGGCGCGAGGACGGCAGGCTGCCGACCACGGCATCGAGCCGTGCGGGCTCGATCACGCCGCACAACACCCGCCCGCCCGAGTTGCCGGCCGGATTGGTCTTGTAGTCGTCGGCCTCGGCGTGCACGACCAGCGCACGCCCCAGCGCCGACGCCTTGTCACCCGGCAGCAGCGTGATCTTGGTGTTCACGAAGCGCAGCATGGCCTTGCCCTGACCGTCGGCCACCAGGTTCGGGATGTCGCCGGCGTGGTGCAGCGCGTCGTGTTCTGGATGCCCGTGGCGTGCCGTGGCCTGGGGGTCGAAATGCCCACCGGCTGCCCCGAACGCAATGGTCTTGCCGCTGGGGTCCGGCCCCGGTGCGCACTGGCCGTTGGTGTGGATGTGCAGGCCGTGCAGGCCCGGCGTCAGCCCCTCGGCATGGACCGCGACCTCCACCCCCTCCGGCACCGTCGTCAGCACGGCCTGGCCGCGTGGCTCGCCCGCCTCGTTCAGCAGCTTCACGATGGCGCCCGATCCCGCCCTGGGCGGCGCGTTCGTGCGGTTGGCCGCGCTCTGTGCGCAGCCCAGCAGGAACGCTGCCGCGCCCACGGCCAGCAGCAAGGAGATCGGTCGGTGCAGTGTCATGGTGGCTCCTGATGTCGCGCCGCCAATCTAGCACCGCCCTGCCACGGGGCACGTAGGAAAGCAGCGCGAATCACATCGGTGCTGGCACCGCCGTGCGTCGCCCTGCAACCAGCTCAACGGCGGGCTTCCAGGGCCAGCTCCAGCCCGAGCTTGCCGACCAGCAGCGCCACGGCCAACAGCATGCACAGCCAGGACAGGGCCAGCAGCGGTTCGGTGTGGTGCGCCGGTGCCAGCAGCATGGTGGCGAAAAACAGGCAGGCACCCAGGATCGCGGTGTAGAAGCCCTGCGTGGTGCGGTGGTTCAGCAGCGTGAGCGCGCTGCGGGTGGCGTGCGTCATGGCGAGTCTCCGGAACATGGGGGTCGGAACGCGGAACAACCGTCACGGCGGTCACAGGGCGACGGGCTGCTCCAGCGTAGAGCGGCCCATCAGTCCACAGGATCGGTGGGCCGCTCATGCACCGGTAGGACGCCGGCCTGCCGGCTCCCCAGCGTCTCAGCCCTGCGTGAGCACCAGCATCGTGTGGGCCTTGAGCCGCAGCTTGGCGCCGGCTGCCACGCGCCGCGCGCGCGC
>DATKFT010001090.1:0-2519 GCA_035544335.1 Pseudorhodoferax sp. | reverse complement strand
TCAAGCTGGCCGAGAACACTTTCCCGGTCATCGAGATCGACGCCAGCCGCGAGATCGACGTCGTGATCACGAAGGGCGTGCGCATCGACGTACCGATGACGGTGCATGCCAGAGCCGGCGCAAACCGTCCCACCGATCCTGAGACCCGCTACCTGGAGCCGACAGATGACGATAGCTACTGAATGCGAACGCCGACGGCCAGGGCCGGCGGCCATATGCATGCTCACGCTTGCCCTGCTCATCCCGATCAGCAGCGAGGCGGGCGAGTCCGAGGGCGACCGCTTGCTCGCCCGGCTGCGCACCGCACATCCTGGCACCCAGTTCACTGACGTCGTGACAACGGAGGTTCCTGGCCTGTACGAGGTCTGGATGAACAGCAACGTGGCCTACGTATCCTCTGGCAACCCCCGCATCTTCCTGTTCGGCCGTCTGTTCGACACGCAAGCCATGCGCGACTTGACCGGCCCCAAGCTGGCCCAACGAGGAATCGACAGGGAGATGGCGCCGGGATCCGCCTCAGAGTCGGTGCTGCCCTCGATCGCTTTCGACCGCCTTCCCCTGGAGGACGCGATCACCGTGCGCCGTGGCGGGGGCACGCGAGAGCTTGTGGTCTTCAGCGATCCGAACTGTGGTTTCTGCAAGCAGTTGGAGAACGAGCTTGCAGCGCTGGACGACGTGACCATCCACACGTTCCTGGTGCCATTCCAGGGCGATTCACGCCCTATCGCCATCTGGTGCGCAGCTGATCGCGTCGCCGCCTGGCATCGATGGATGCGCAGCACGGACGGCCGCGGCCAGCAGGCCGGTGCGCACTGCGACCACCCTATCGCGCGCAACCTTGCACTGGCGCGGGAACTGCGGGTGCAGGGGACCCCCACGCTGTTCTGGGCCGACGGCAGCCGCACGGACGGGTATGTCGACCGCTCTGTGCTGAAGGCCCGCTTGGAACAGACGATGAAGGTCGAGCGGACGTCAGTCGCAACGCCTGCGACGCCATCGTCGGTGCGGCGGCCATGAGGCGCTGGCTCGCCCTCGGAACCCTGCCGCTGGCCGGCTGCATGAACATGTCAGGGCTCGACGGTGAGACCAGGTACGCCTGCGCCGCACCGAACGGCGTGGCCTGCGACTCGGTGTCGAGCACCTACGCGAACGCCCTGCGGCACAACCTGCCAAGCCAGCGCGGGCATGCGGCCGCCACTGGGGCAGCCTCTGCAGGCAACGTCGCGTCTGCGGGCCCCAGCGTCGATGGAGCGGCCTGGGATGGGGAGTCGCCGCTACCACGCCCCACGGTGATGGGCGTCGCTCCAGGTGGCGGGGACACAGTCGGCGCTGCGCGCGACGTCAAGGCCTTGCGCTCGCCCGCACGCATCCTGCGCCTGTGGACCAAGCCCTGGGAGGATGCCGACGGCGACCTCTGGGACCAAGGCTACGTCTATGTCCAGGTCGATACCGGGGGCTGGCGGCTCGACCATGTGCACCAGCGCATTCGCGACCAGTACCTGCCGCTGCAGCCGCCGCCAGCCACACCCCCTACCGTCACACCACCGACCACCGCGGTACCTCATGCCGAGGTCGGACCCTTGACCGAAGGGCTCAGCCAGGCGACCCCGCGTAACGCGGCGACAACACCGTTCGCCAGTTTTCCCAGCTTCAACCGCTCACCGGCCCCGGCCGGCCAGCGCCAGCCCTGAGGTGGCCATGCACATCCATTTCTTCGACTTCGATCAAGGCAAACGCAGCGCGTGGCCCTGGTCCTTCGACGCACCAGCGCCCTCCGAACAGTTCGCGAGTTGGCTTCCCTACTCCGGCTACTTGGCGGACGAGCGCATCTTCGCGAACCGCGAAGGCATGGGCTTCATGCTGGAGCTCATGCCGCAGGCCGGAGGCGACGAGCGCATGGCCGAGGTCCTGGTGTCGCTTTACGCGAACTGCCCTCCTCAGACCGGACTGCAGTTCCACCTGTTCGCCTCCCCCCACATTCGCCAGCAGTTGCGCCAGTACACCAACTTGCGCGTGGAGGATGCCGATCAGGCTGACAGGGCCCGGACCTGGGGCCGTCCGGTGCCAGACGAGAACCTTTTCCGCAAGCTTGCGCGCCAGCGCGTGCAGCACCTGCTGCGCGGCACCCAGGATTCGCTCACGGCAGGGTTTCACTACACGCTGCGCGATTTCCGCCTGATGCTGAGCCTCACGGTACCTGGCGACGGATCGGACATGGCGCACAGGGAGACCCTGCTCACGCTTCGCGATTCCATCGGGGCCACACTGCGCTCGGCCATGTTGCCCAACCGGGTGTGCGACGCGACCGATCTGATCAATTGGTGCTCCCTCTTCACGAATCCGGACCGGATCGCCCACTCCGATCACCCGGATCTCAACTTCGACGACGACCGGTGGCTGCGGTACGACGGCGGCCGCGAGATCCGCGACCAGATCGTTGACTTCGACACGATCCAGGATCCGAATCCCACTGGCATCACGCTGTGGAAGGAAACCAGCCAGGAGGTTCTGGAGGCGCG
>DATKFT010001089.1:0-5676 GCA_035544335.1 Pseudorhodoferax sp. | reverse complement strand
ATGATCGCCATGGCGCTGATGTGCGAGCCCGCCATCCTGATCGCCGACGAGCCCACGACCGCACTGGACGTGACCATCCAGGCCCAGATCCTGCGGCTGCTGCTGGAGCTGCAGCGCGACCTGGGCATCGCCATCGTGCTGGTCACGCACGACCTGGGCGTGGTGGCGCGCGTGGCCCACAAGGTCGCGGTCATGTACGCCGGCCGCATCGTCGAGGAAGGCAGCACGGCCGAGGTCTTCGCCGATCCGCGCCACCCCTACACGCGCGGCCTGCTGCGCTGCATCCCGGTACCCGGCCGCACGCCGCCGGGCGGCCACCTGGGCGTGATCCCGGGCACGGTGCCCGCGCTGACCGGCCACCTGGAGGGCTGCAGCTTCCGCGAGCGCTGCGCATCGGCCGACGCCTCGTGCGCGCGCACGCCGCCGCAGCACGGCAACGGCCGCGGCCATGTCTGGCATTGCCGCCTGGACGGGAGCGCAACATGAGCACCGCCCTGCCACCTGCAGCCGCGGGCGAAGCTGCCCCCATGAACCCCCTGATGTCCCTGCAGGGCCTGCACCGCTCGTTCACGGTCGGTGCCGGCATGTTCAAGCCGCGGCGCACGCTGCACGCCGTCAACGGCGTCTCGCTGGACATCCAGCGCGGCGAGGTGCTGGGCATCGTCGGCGAATCGGGCTGCGGCAAGTCCACGCTGGCGCGCATGCTGCTGGGGCTGATGCCGGCCACGGCGGGCGCCGTGCGCTTCGACGGCCAGGACATCGCGGCGATCGACCGCAAGCAGCTCGCGCGCCGCGTACAGCCCGTGTTCCAGGACCCCTATTCCTCGCTGAACCCGCGCCAGACGCTGCTGCAGCTCGTGAGCTTCCCGCTGCGCGTGCACGGCATCGGCGACGCCGCCGAGCAGCGCCGCCGCGCGCTGGAGATGCTGGACCGTGTGGGCCTGCCGTCCCGCTTCGCCGACCGCCAGCCCGGCGAGCTGTCGGGCGGCCAGCGCCAGCGCGTGGCCATCGCGCGCGCGCTGGTCATGAAGCCCGAGGTGCTGGTCTGCGACGAACCGACCTCCGCGCTCGACGTCTCGGTGCAGTCGCACATCCTGAACCTGCTCGTGGACCTGCGGCGCGAGTTCGGGCTGACCTACGTCTTCATCAGCCACAACCTGGCCGTGGTCGAGCACATCGCCACGCGCGTGGCCGTGATGTACCTGGGCCGCGTGGTCGAGCTGGCCGAGGCCGCCCAGCTGTTCCGCGCGCCGGCCCACCCCTACACCCAGGCGCTGCTGATGTCGGTGCTGACGCCCGAGCCCGGGCTGGGCATCCCCGATCCCGGCCTGGGCCTGGCCTACCCCGACCCGCTCAACCCGCCCGGCGGCTGCGCCTTCCACCCGCGCTGCGCGCACCGCATGCCGCAGTGCGCCGCCAGCGTGCCGCCGCTGGCGCAGCACCCGGCCGGCCTGTCGGCCTGCCTGCTGGCCGAGCGGCCCGCCGCCCCTTCGCTGACCCTGATCAAGTGAGCCCCGCCATGACCGCCACCACCGAACATCCCCCCGTGCGCACGCCCGAGATCTGCACCTTGCCCGCGCGCCGGCTCGCAGCCCTGGTGCGCAGCCGTGCGCTGTCCTCGCGCGAGGTCGTCAGCGCCTTCCTGCAGCAGATCGACGCGCTGAACCCGCGCTTCAACGCCATCGTGTCCCTGGTCGACCGCGACCAGGTGCTGGCCCAGGCCGACGCCGCGGACGCCGCGGTCGCGCGCGGCGACGCCCTGGGTCCGCTGCACGGCCTGCCCCAGGCCATCAAGGACACGGCGGCGGCCCGCGGCATCCGCTCGACCTTCGGCTCGCCGCTGTTCGCCGACAACGTGCCGGCCGTGGACGCCATCGTGGCCGAGCGCATGCGCGCGGCCGGTGCCATCTTCATCGGCAAGACCAACGTGCCGGAGTTCGGCCTGGGCTCGCACACCTACAACCCGATCTTCGGCGCCACGCGCAACGCCTGGGTGCCCGAACTGTCGGCCGGCGGCTCCAGCGGCGGCGCCGCCGTGGCACTCGCGCTGCGCATGCTGCCCGTGGCCGACGGCGGCGACATGGGCGGCTCGCTGCGCAACCCGGCCGGCTTCAACAACGTGCTGGGCTTTCGGCCCTCGCAGGGCCGCGTGCCGTTCTGGCCACGCACCGATGCCTTCCTGGGCCAGCTCGTCACCGAAGGCCCGATGGGCCGCAGCGCCGACGACCTCGCGCTGCTGCTGTCGGTGCAGGCCGGCTACGACCGCCGCGCACCGCTGTCGATCGACAGCCCCGTGCCCGACTGGCATGGCCAGCTCGACCGCGATTTCAAGGGCGCGCGCATCGGCTGGCTCGGCGACCTGGGCGGCCACCTGCCCTTCGAGCCCGGCATCCTCGGCCTGTGCGAGCAGGCGCTCCAGGCCTTCGGCGGCGCCGGCCTGCAGGTCGCGCCGGTGGCCAGCGACTTCGACTGGAGTCGCATCTGGCGCGCCTTCGTCGTGCTGCGCCAGATCGGCATCCTCGGCAACCTGGGCGCGGCCTACGACCGGCCCGAGGCACGCGCGCTCATGAAGCCCGCGCTGCAATGGGAGATCACCCAGGGCCGCGCGCTGCAGATCGCCGACGTGCAGCGCGCCCTGGCCGACCGCACGGCCTGGTACGACCACCTGCTGGGCCTGTTCGAGCGGCACGACTTCCTTGCGCTGCCCACGGCCCAGGTGTTCCCGTTCCCGATCGCGCAGCACTGGCCGCGCGAGATCGCCGGCCGCGCCATGGACAGCTACCACCGCTGGATGGAGGTGGTGACGCCGGGCACGCTGTCGGGCTGCCCCGTCATCAGCCTGCCCGTGGGCTTCGGCCCCGCGGGCGCGCCCATGGGCGTGCAGATCATCGGCCGGCCGCGCGACGACCTCTCGGTGCTGCAGCTCACGCACCTGTACGAGCAGCTCAGCCCCTGGCTCGCGATGACGCCGCCGGCCCTGCAGGGAGCCGCATGATGCAGACCCAGGTCCAGACCCTGGCCGGGCTGCAGGCCCCCGTGGAGCTGTGGCGCGACGAACTCGGCGTGCCGCACCTGCGCGCCCAGGGCGCCGACGACGCGTTCTTCGCGCTCGGCCATGTGCACGCCAGCGACCGGCTGTGGCAGATGGACGCCATCCGCCGGCGCGCCTGCGGCCGTTACGCCGAGTGGATGGGGCCGGCCGCCGTGCCCATGGACATGCTGGCGCGCCGGCTCGGCCTGGCCGCGTGCAGCCAGCGCGACGTGGCGGCCGCCGACGCCGGCGCGCGCGAGATGCTGGCCGCCTACACGGCCGGCGTGAACGCCTTCATGCGCACAGGCCCGCTGCCGCCCGAGTACGCCCTGCTGGGGGAGACCCCCGAGCCATGGGAGGACTGGCACTGCCTGGCCGTGCTGCGGCAGAACAGCCTGCTGCTCAACTCGGTCTACCCCAAGCTCTGGCGTGCGATCGCGCTGCCCGTGGTCGGCGCCGAGGCCATAGCCCGGCTGCGCATGGACGACGGCGGCACCGAACAGGTCTGCATTCCGCTCGGCGACGCAGCCCAGCGCCTGGCGCCGGACCTGGCCGCGCTGGCCGATGCCATCGCCGCCTTCGTGGCCCGCAGCGACACCGAGGCCGCTGGCGGCGGCAGCAACAACTGGGCCCTGCACGGCAGCCGCACCGCGAGCGGCCGGCCGCTGCTGGCCGGCGATCCGCACCGGCTGCTGGACATGCCCAACATGTACCTGCAATGCCATGTGGCCTGCGACGAGTTCGACGTGATCGGCCTGTGCTCGGCCGGCACGCCGGGCTTTCCGCACTTCGGCCACAACGCCGACGTGGCCTGGTGCGTGACCGTGGCCTTCGTGGACACCGCCGACGTCTTTGTCGAGCGTTTCGAGGCCGGCGGCACGCGCTACCTCGCAAGCGCCGAAGCCGACGGCTCGGCCGCCTGCTGGGCCGATGCCGGGCACCGCACCGAAACCATCCGCGTGCGCGGCGCCGAGCCCGTGGCCTGCCCGGTCTTCACGACGGCACGCGGCCCGGTCGTGGCCGGCGATCCGCGCAGCGGCCAGGCCCTGGTGCTGCGCAACGTGCCCGAGGCCGAGCTCGACCGCTCGGTCAACTGCCTGCGGCCCATGCTCTCGGCCCGCTCCACCGATGCGCTGTACGACGCCTGCCGCGGCTGGGGCATGGTGGACCACAACCTCGTGGCGGCCGACACGGCCGGCCACATCGCCCACCGCGTGCGCGCCCGCGTGCCGCGCCGCAGCGCCGCCAACGGCTGGCTGCCGGTGCCGGGCTGGTTGGCGGCCCACGCCTGGCAGGGCTGGGTGGACTGGGAGCACATGCCGCACCAGCGCGACCCGGCCGGCGGCCTGATCGTGACGGCCAACAACCGCGTCGTGGCGCGCCACGACGACTACCTGTGCACCGACGCCCATCCGCCGCACCGCGCGCGCCGCATCCACGAGCTGCTGCGCGCGCTGGGCCCGGCCCGCATCGCCGACATGGAGGCCGTGCACCGCGACACGCTGAGCCTGCCCGCGCGCGAACTCTGCGCGCGGCTCGCGCGGGTGCCGCTGGAGGACGCCGCGGCCCGCGCGCTGCGCACCAGGCTGCTGGCCTGGGACGGCCGCATGGACGCGGACTCGGACCAGGCCTCGGCCTATGCCACGCTGCGCCTGGCGCTGTGCGAGGCGCTCGCGCAACGCAGCGGCCTGGCCGCGCTGGACCCCGCACGCCTGCACACCATCCCGCCCGGCCTGGGCATCGCCTACCAGCTGGGCTGGTGCCTGCCGAACCTGCTGCGCGCCGACGACACCGCGCTGCTGGGCGGTGCCAGCTGGGACACCGTGCTGGCCGAGGCCCTGGCTGCGGCCGCGCGCGAGCCGGCTGTGCCCTGGGGCACACGCCACCGCGTGGCCCTGCGCCATCCGCTGGGCGCCGTGTTCCCCGCCGGCGCGCTGCTGGCGCCGCGCGACATCGGCGCCGTGGATGGCGACAACGACACCGTGTTCACGACGGGCTACGTGGCCCACCTGGGCACGCAGACCGTGTACGCCTCGCTCGCACGCTACGTGTTCGATGTGGGCGACTGGGACGCCAGCCGCTGGATCGTGTTCCACGGCGCCAGCGGCGACCCGCGCGATCCGCGCTACGACGACCAGAGCGCGCGCTGGCGCCGCGGCGAGACCGCGCCCATGCACTACCACTGGGACACCGTGCGCGCCCACGCCACGGCCCATGTGCAGCTGCGCCCCGCGCCATGAGGCCGCACGCGCCCGACACCACGACCACACAGGAACAAACCATGGCAGAGATTTCTCCCCCCGACCAGGTCGCGCAACAGGCCGAGCAATGGCTGGCCCAGCTGGACCAGGCGTTGGCGCGGCAGGACATCGACGGCGCCGGCGCGCTGTTCGACGGCGAGGAGTGCTTCTGGCGCGACCTCGCGGCCTTCACCTGGAACATCGTGACCAGCGAGGGCCGCGACCAGATCCGCGCCATGCTGCAGGCCACGCTGGCGCAGGCGCGGCCCGCGCGCTGGCAGGTGGTGGGCACACCGGACGCGCGCAGCGGCGTGACCACCGCGGTGTTCCGCTTCGAGACCGCGCAGGGCCGCGGCCAGGGCGTGCTGCGCCTGCGCGACGGCCGCTGCTGGACGCTGCTGACCG
>DATKFT010001088.1:0-4294 GCA_035544335.1 Pseudorhodoferax sp. | reverse complement strand
GCTGCGCATCCAGCCTCTAGGCACCTATGAGGAGATCGAACCCTTGATCCGCGACGTGTACGCCGAACTGGAGCGGGCGATGCAGCACAATGCGCCGGCCTGGCATTTCTGGAGCGAGGCCGAGCGATTCTTCCGCGCCTGAGCGGCGCATTCCCGCAGCGATCCATGCCCGCCCCGCCACTGACCGTCTCGATCGTGAGCCATGGGCACAGCGCCTGGCTGGAGCGCCTGTTGCCAGAGCTCGCGCGCACGCACGCCGGACTGGTCGCCGAGGTCGTCGTCACGCACAACCTGCCCAGCCCGCCACTCGCGCCCAGGGACTGGCCCTTCCGGCTGACCGAGCGCCACAACCCCGCGCCGCAGGGCTTCGGGGCCAACCACAACGGTGCCCTGGCCGGCGCCAGCACGCCGCTGCTGTGCGTGCTCAATCCGGACATGACACTGCCCGACGCAACGGTCTGGACCGCCGTCGTCGCCGCCAGCGCGGCCGCGGACGCAGGCTGTGTGTTCCCGCAGCTCGTGAACCCCGATGGTTCGCATCAGGACAACATGCGCGCCGTGCCCACGCCCTGCAACCTCGCACGGCGCCGCCTGCTGCGCCAGGGCGAGCGCCGCGTCGACTGGGCCAGCGCCGCGTTCTGGGTCGTGCCCCGGTCCGTCTATGCCCGCCTGGGGGGCTTCGACGAACGCTACTTCATGTACTGCGAGGACGTCGACTTCTGCCTGCGTGTGCAGCTGCTTGGCCTGCGCCTGGTCGCAGTGCCCGCGCAGGCCATGCACCACGCCCAACGCGACAGCCATCGCCGCTGGCGCCATCTGCGCTGGCATGTGTCCAGCCTGCTCCGGCTCTGGCGCTCCCCCATCCTGCGGGCCTACCTGGCCCGCCCCACCCTCTCCCGCTGACCAGACACCGATGCGACGCCACGCCCTCCTCGCCACGCTGCCGATCGCCCTGCTGCTCGCGACCGCCGTCGTGTGGCTGCGCCCCACGATCGATTTGAGCGCCGCGGGCGCACCGTCTGTCGACGCCGCGCCCAACTGCCAGCGCGACGTGCCCATGCTGGTCGCGCCCTACTTCCATGGCACCGAGCTGCCGGCTGCCGACGCGCCGATGCAAGCCACAGTCTCCGCCCGCATCGCCGCGGCCCTGAGCGCGCGGCTCGATGCATTGCAGCCGCGCAATGCCCCGCGCGACACACCCCGCACCGCGGTCCTGGGCTACACGCTGACCGTCCCCGTCTTGTCGCTGTTCGAGCCGGCAACCGACGGCACCTGGCAGTTCTCCGCCCGGGCGCTGCAGGCCTACCTGGACCTGATCGACCAGGTGGACCGCCCCGTGGTCGTGTACCTGATGTCCGACCATTTCAGCAAGAGCAGCGCCCTCACACGCAGCCTGCTCAAGGATCCGCGCAATCTGATGGCCAAGCCCGACGGCCAGCCTCCCGTCAGCATCTACTTCTCCGACACCATCTTCCCGTTCACGCTGTCGGTGAACGAAGACGTGCCCGTCAACCATCTGCGCTTCGAGGGCCTGCGCCAGATCGCACGCGCGCTGCAGGCACTCGACCAACGTCATCCCGGACGCATCCAGGCGGTTACGCTGGGCGGCGAGTTTCACCACCTGTTCGACGGCCTGCAGAACAACACAGGCAAGTTCTCGGACATCACCTACACCGACCACAGCGCGCTCGCGCAGCACGAATTTCGCACCTGGCTGCAACAGCGCCATGCCAGCCTGGAAGCGCTGAACCAGGCCATGGGCACCCGCTTTGCAGAGTGGGATCAGGTGCGCGCCCCGAGCGGCGATATTCGCACCACACCGCTGGAAGGCTTCTGGCAGCACATGGATGCCAACGCGGGCGGCAAGCTGGCCGTCTACGGCTGGATCGACACCGCCGCGGGCGTGGACGCCATCCAGGTCGAACTCGACGGCCGGCAGATCGGACGCGCGCAGCGCGGCCTGAACCGACTGGACGTCTACCAGGCCCGCGCCGACATCCGCGACCCCAACACTGGATTTCGCTACGACCTAGCACTGCAAAACCTCGCACCAGGCGTACACCGTCTGCGCCTGGTGGCCCAGATGCGCGATGGCACGCAGCGCCTGGTCGCGGTCCGCCAGATCGTGCGCATGGCCTCCGACCAAAGCCGCCCCCCCCGATCAGCGCCTGCGCAGCAAGCCACCGAACCCACGCTGGCGCCGCTGGACGCCCAGTCGTTCTGGCTCGACAGCCCGCGCGAAATGCAGGACGCGTACTTCAATCCTTTCGCCGTGGAATGGCAGCGGTTCCGCGAAGAACAGGTGCGCCGCCACATCGGCAAGCTGTTCGAGATCGCCGCAGCCGAGGGCCTGGACCCGGCCCGGCTGTTCTCCCACCAGTTGCTGCCTTACCTCAACGGCGGCTGGAACGACACCTTGTTCGCGGCCGGCCGGTCGTTCGAGGATACGCCCTTTCAGCCCGGCCTGACCTTGTACGGTGGCCTGACGGTCAGCACGCTGGCACTGCGCTACACGGGCGGACGGCCGTATGGAATGCCCGAGATGAACCCGCTGCTGTCCAAGGACGCGGCAGAGCCACTGCAGGCCCTGGACTTCGCGCTCACGCACTGCGCGCGCTTCGTGAGTCCTTCGTTCATGAACCTGTCGGACAAGAACCCCACGGCGTCGGACACCTTCAGCCTGTTCCTGATCTCGCCCAACAGCCCCCACGCCCACGGCCGCCACTTCTACGCGGCGATCGAACAGTTCGTGCGCCGTTAGCCCGCCGACAGCCCCTCGAACACCGGCGCGTCGCCCAACGCCAGCCCCTGAGCATCCTTGCCCGACACCTGCGGCACGCCCCCCGCCAGCGGCCAGCCGATCGCGAGCGTGGGGTCGTTCCAGGCGATGCAGCGCTCGTGCGCGGGCGCGTAGTAGTCGGTGGACTTGTACAGGAAGTCGGCCGATGCGCTGAGCACCAGGAAGCCGTGCGCAAAGCCGGGCGGTACCCACAGCTGGCGCTGGTTGTCCTCGCTGAGTTCCACGCCGACCCAGCGGCCGAAGGTCGGCGAGGCACGCCGGATGTCCACCGCCACATCGAACACCGCGCCGCGCGCCACGCGCACGAGCTTGCCTTGGGGCTGCTGGATCTGGTAGTGCAGGCCGCGCAGCACGCCCTGGGCCGAACGGCTGTGGTTGTCCTGCACGAACTGGTGGGCCGTCCCCGTGGCCTCGTCGAAGGCGCGCTGGTTGAAGCTCTCGAAGAAAAAGCCGCGCGCGTCGCCGAACACCCTGGGTTCGAGCACCAGCACCTCGGGGATCGCCGTGGGTGTGATCTTCATGCGCGGCCCCCCGTCTTGCCTTCGTTCTGCAGCAGTTGCAGCAGGTAGCGGCCGTAGCCGTTCTTCTGGAGCGGCTCGGCCAGCCGTGCGAGCTGCGCGTCGTCGATGAAGCGCGCGCGCCAGGCGATCTCCTCGGGGCACGCGATCTTGAGGCCCTGGCGGTGCTCCAGCGTGGCGATGAACTGGCTGGCCTCCAGCAGGCTCTCGTGCGTGCCCGTGTCCAGCCAGGCATAGCCGCGCTGCATGATCTGCACCTGCAGCTCGCCGCGCTCCAGGTAGGCCTGGTTCACGGCCGTGATCTCGAGCTCGCCGCGCGCGCTGGGCCGCACGGCCTTGGCGATGTCGACCACCTGGTGGTCGTAGAAGTACAGGCCCGTGACCGCGTAGTGGCTCTTGGGCTCGGCCGGCTTTTCCTCGATGCTGCTGGCACGGCCGTCATGGTCGAAGGCCACCACGCCGTAGCGCTCGGGGTCCTGCACGTGGTAGGCGAACACGGTCGCGCCGGCGGGCCGGGCGTCGGCCGCACCCAGCAGCAGCTGCAGGTCGTGCCCATAGAAGATGTTGTCGCCCAACACCAGCGCGCTCGGCGCACCGTCCAGGAAGGCCTTTCCGATCAGGAAGGCCTGGGCCAGGCCGTCCGGGCTGGGCTGCACGGCGTACTGCAGGTTCAGGCCCCACTGGCTGCCGTCGCCCAGCAGTTGCGAAAAGCGCGGCGTGTCCTGCGGCGTGCTGATCACGAGGATGTCGCGGATGCCCGCCAGCATCAGCGTGCTGAGCGGGTAGTAGACCATGGGCTTGTCGTAGACCGGCAGCAGTTGCTTGCTGATGGCCAGCGTGGCCGGGTGCAGCCGTGTGCCGGAGCCGCCGGCCAGGATGATGCCCTTGCGTTTGCTTGTCATGCCATGCGTTCCAGGGTTTCCGTGAGCATGCGGGCCACGCCCACCTGCCAGTGCGGCAGCGCGAGGCCGAAGCT
>DATKFT010001087.1:0-7780 GCA_035544335.1 Pseudorhodoferax sp. | reverse complement strand
GGCGCCATTTCGCGGTAGTCGACGAAGTAGGGCTTGCCGTCCATGTAGATGGTCATGAAGCCGCCGCCGCCGATGTTGCCGGCCGATGGCATCGTGACCGCGAGCGCGAACGCCACGGCAACGCCGGCATCCACGGCATTGCCGCCCTTGGCCAGGATGTCCTTGGCCGCCTGCGCGCCGAACTGGTCGGGCGAGGACACGGCGCCCGCCTCCAGCAAGGGGGCCGGGTCGCCACCACCGCCGCCGCAGCCGGCCAGGCCGAGCAGCAAGGCGGACAGCAGCACCGTGCGCCGCTGTAACAAAGCTACATGTAATTTACGCATGGAAAGAATCCTCGTTGGTGTTCATCGTTGTTCAGATCCCGAGTGCGGGTCGGCCTGTGGCGGGGCCGCACGGCCGGCGGGGCATGGCGCGCCTGGAGGTGCAGCGCTTGCGGCCTTGGCCGCAACAGGCGTGCATGGCCGCCGGCGGTGGTGTCATGGGTGCGTCTCCTCCCTTCTCCTGCAGTGGCTTGGCCACAGCTGCTGGGCCGCGCGGGCCGGGGCCCACGCATGCGCAGAACCTGCTTCGCCGCCGCAAGAATTTCGACGGCTCCGCGCTGGCATCTTGGGCACTTTTTGCGCGCGATGCCATAGGGTCTCGCCCAGGATTCGCCCGCCTTTGCAGGTGGGGCGCCGGGGCGGTGTCACGCGTCCGCGCTGGTGTGGGGGGCGGGGCCGCGATGGCCACGTGTGTGGGGGTGCGGAGCGACCCTCTGTGTTGATGAGGGGCGAAGGGGGCTGCGGGCGAGGGCCCAGCGGCGTGGCGGCGATGCGGCGATGCGGCGATGCGGCGGCAGGGCGAGGCTTGCCGTACCGACGCGGGGTGATGGCGGGTCCATGAATGGGTTCGGGCCGGCCGGAGGAACTCCGGGCCGGCCCGAACAGGCCTGTCATGCGCTATCGGATGTGGTGGCGTGTGATCGCGTGCGATCACGTGCAATCGCGCGCCACCCAGGCCCCAACCGCAGGGCTCAGCTGCGCTTGGCCTGCGCCACGGCCGTCTGGTGGGTCGCCTTCGCGTCCTTCATGCAGACGTCCTTGTTGTTGCCGGCCAGCTCGTCGCACTTCTGCTTGGCCGTGTCGTAGGCTGCATCGGCCTTGGCCTCGGCGACCTTGGCCTGGGCCTTGGCGCTGGGCTTGTACTGCGCGTCGAGTTCGGCCTTGGCGACCTTCTCCTTGCCCTTGGCTTCGCTTTGGCAGACGTCCTTGGCGTTGCCGGCCAGGCCGTCGCAGCGCTGCTTGTCGGCCTTGTAGGTGGCCTCGATGCGGTCTTCCGCGGCCTTGTGCTCTTCGCGCGTCATCGCCTGGGCCTGCGAGGCCAGCACAAAGGTCAGTGCCATGCCCAGCGCGGTGAAGGCATGCTTGGGGGTGAGGGCTTGCATGGTGGTTCTCCTGCGGTTCAAACGGACTTCTCGAAGAAGAAGGTCGGGTTGCGGCTTTCCCAGTCGCTGACCTGGCGTTCGGCTTCGTCGCGGGCGATGCCATGGCGTTCCTGGATGCGGCCCAGCAACTGCTCACGGCGGCCTTCGATCACGTCCAGGTCGTCGTTCGTGAGCTTGCCCCACTGTTCCTGGACCTTGCCCTTGAACTGCTTCCAGTTGCCTTGGACCTTGTCGTTGTTCATGCGGATCTCCTTGTGTGCTCGTCCGGTGCGGGGTGCTCCGGCCGTGAAGTCACTCTAGGCAGATGGCTGCGGCGCCACGGTAGGACGCTCCGGCCCGCGCACGTAGGTCGAGTGCCCTGTGCCGTGCCGACCAATGGACGCTCAGCACGCTGGTCGCGTCCGACGCGGCGGGCCAGGGGCTGTGGGCTGGCGCGCCCAAAAAGAAAGACGCCGACGTTGCCGTCGGCGTCTTGCGTCGAGAAGGGTGGCCGGCGCCGTTGAGCGCCGGCTCCAGGACTTCAGGGGCGGAAGCTGTCGCCCAGTGCCACACCCTCACGCCGCGGATCCGCGCCGCCCTGCAGCACCGACTCGTTGTTGATGCGCGTGCGGATGATGGTGCTGATGCCGCTGGACTGCGCCGAGGTAGAGACCGTGTGGCCCAGGGCGCGCAGGCCCGTGACCAGCGGGTCGTTGTTGCCGCTGTTGGTGGCGTCGACGTTGGGATGCTCGCCGCCGACGTTGGTGGTCGGGCTGTTGGCCGCGCCGAAGTCCACCAGCGAGGTGGCCTGCTGCGCATCCAGGCCCCAGTCCAGCGCACCGACCAGGGTCTTGGCCACGTACTGGATGATGGTCGCGCCGCCCGGCGAACCCGTGCCCATCACGAACTCGCCGCGCGAGCCGTCGGCGTTCTTGCGGAACACCAGCGTGGGCGCCATCGAACTGCGCGGACGCTTGCCCGCCTCCAGCTTGTTGGCGATCGGCAGCCCTGCCGCATCCGTGGGCGCGGCGTCGAAGTCGGTCAGCTGGTTGTTCAGGATGAAGCCCTGCGTGAAGTGGAACGAGCCCATGCCGGCCTCCACCGTGGTCGTCATGGAGACAGCGTTGCCCTTCTTGTCGACGATGGTGAAGTGCGTGGTACCGGCTTCGTTGACCAGGCTCTGGCCGAAGGCGTTGGTGCCCAGCACGCCGGCCTTGGCCGTGCCCATGCTCTTGCTCGTGCTGATCAGGTCGGCACGGCTCTTGAGGTAGGGCTTGTTCAGCATGGTGTTCCAGCTGTTGCCCGGCAGCGGCGTGAAGTCGGTGTCGGCCACGTACTTGTTGCGGTCCGCGTAGGCCAGGCGGCCGGCTTCGGACACCAGGTGCACGCCCTGGACCGTGGGCTTGCCACCGTAGATGTCGATCGCGGTCGGCTTGTTGGCCGCCATGTCGAAGTTCTCCAGGATGCCCATGATCTGCGCGACCGCGATGCCGCCCGAGGACGGCGGCGGCATGCCGCAGATCTCGTAGGCACGGTAGCTCGTGCAGACCGCCGTGCGGGCCTTGGCCTGGTAGCCGGCCAGGTCGGCCATCGTGGTCAGGCCCGGCGTGATGGCCACGGCCGGGTTGCCGCCACTCGTGACCCTGATCTTGTCGACGATGCCTTGCGCGATCGCGCCCGTGTAGAAGGCGTTGGCGCCGTTGTTCGCGACCGTGGTCAGCGTGGCCGCGTAGGCCGGGTTCTTGATCACGGTGCCCAGGGCCTTGGGCGAGCCGTCGGCGTTGAAGAAGTAGGCCGTGGCCTCGGGGTCGCGCTTGAGGCCGTCCTTGCCGCCGTCGATGGCCTGGGCCATGCGCCCGCTGATCTGAAAGCCGTTGGTCGACAGGTCGATGGCGGGCTGGAACAGCTCCTTCCAGCTCTTGGCACCATGGCGCTGGTGCGCCAGATCCAGCATGCGCACGGCGCCCGGCGTGCCGATGGAGCGGCCGCTGGCGCGCGCGCCGCCCGGCTGCGGCGCGGTGCGGTCGGTGTCGCTGACCCAGCGCAGGTAGTTCTCCGTGGCCGCGGCCGGCGCGGTCTCGCGCCCGTCGTAGGCGATGACTTCGCCCTTGGCCGCGTCGTAGTGCAGCATGAAGGCGCCACCGCCCACGCCGGAGGACTGCGGCTCCACGAGGCCCAGCACCATCTGCACGGCCACGGCGGCGTCGACGGCGGAGCCACCGTTCTTGAGCACATCGCAACCGGCCTTGGAAGCCAGCGGGTTGGCCGTGGACACCATGTAGCTGCGCGCGTGCACGGCCTTGGTGTTCAGGCGAAAGCCCGAGGCGGGCTCGGGTGCGGCCGGGTCGCCGGCCAGGCCGGAGCCCACCGTCACGGCGCCGCTGTCGGTTACCACGGCACATGCGTTGGCGGCCACATCGTCGTCGCTGCTGCCGCCGCAGGCGGACAGTGCAAGGGCAACGGCCACCAGCGCGGCCGTGCCGGTCAAGCGCATGTGCGGGTACCCAGGGGACGTGTTCGGGTGATGTGGGGTGGTGGCAGGCATGCTTTCCTCTGTTCTCGTGACCTTCACTGCGAAGGCGCGCGCATCATATGCGCATGCCATGCGTGTGACAGTCCGGATCCTCCCGCATGGCGGGCTGGCGCCCCTGCGACAATGGCCTTTCATTTCCTCGACGCGTGACCGGAGACAAGCCCCTGCGCGGCCCGCCCACCATGATCCTCAGCAGCCTTCTTGATACTGATCTTTACAAGTTCACGATGATGCAGGTGGTGCTGCACCAGTTCCCGGGGGCGCAGGTGGAGTACCGGTTCAAGTGCCGCAATGCCGGCGTGCCGCTGGCGCCCTACATCAACGAGATCCGCGAGGAGATCCGCCACCTGTGCACGCTGCGCTTCCAGGATGCCGAGCTGGCCTATCTGCGTTCGCTGCGTTTCATCAAGAGCGATTTCGTCGACTTCCTCGGCCTGTTCAAGCTCAACGAGAAGTACATCGAGCTCAAGGCCTTGCCGTCGGGTGAGATCGACATCAGCATCCGCGGCCCCTGGCTGCACACCATCCTGTTCGAGATCCCGGTGCTGGCCATCGTCAACGAGGTCTATTTCCGCAACACCGCCAGCGGCGCACGGTTGCCGGCCGGGCGCGAGCGGCTGGACCGCAAGATCGCCCAGCTGCAGGGCGAGGGCCTCGAGGACCTCAAGATCGCCGACTACGGCACGCGCCGGCGCTTCTCCCAGGCCTGGCACGAGGAGGTCCTGCGGCACCTGGCCGACCGCCTGGGCACGGGCCCGTCGGGCCAGCTGGCTGGCACCAGCAACGTGCTGTATGCGATGAAGCTGGGCATGACGCCGCTGGGCACGGTGGCGCACGAGTACCTGCAGGCCTGCCAGGCGCTGGGGCCGCGGCTGCGCGACAGCCAGGTGTTCGCGTTCGAGTCCTGGGCCAAGGAGTACCGCGGCGACCTGGGCATCGCGCTGTCCGATGTCTACGGCATGAGTGCTTTCCTGCGCGACTTCGACATGTACTTCTGCAAGCTCTTCGACGGTGCCCGCCACGACAGCGGGGACCCGTTCACCTGGGGCGAGCGGCTCATCGAACACTACCGCCAGAACCGCGTCGATCCGCACACCAAGACGCTGATCTTCAGCGACGGGCTCACGGTGCCGCGCACCATCGAGCTGTACCAGCGCTTCCGTGGCCGCTGCCAGCTGGCTTTCGGCATCGGCACCAACCTCACGAACGACCTGGGCGATCCGCCCGACCATGTGCCGCTGCAGATCGTCATCAAGATGGTGCGCTGCAACGGCCAGCCTGTGGCCAAGCTGTCGGACACGCCGTCCAAGAACATGTGCGACGACGAGAAGTACCTGGCCTATCTGCGCCAGGTGTTCGAGATCGAGCAGCCCGCCGCATGAGCCGCGCGAACTCCTGGCACGGGCACCGGGCAGCCCGCGCGTGCGCCTGGCTGGCGGCCGGCCTGGCCCTGCCGTCGGCCGGCTGGGCCGCCGAGCTGGACGGCCGCACGCTGTCGGCCTGGTGGGGGCTGCCGTTCGCCGGCGTGCTGCTGTCGATCGCGCTGTTCCCGCTGGTCGCCCTGCGCGTGTGGCACCACCACTACGGCAAGATCACGGCGGCCTGGACGCTGGCCTTCTTCGTGCCCTTCGTCGTCGCGTACGGGCCGGCACTGGCCGGCGCCAGCCTGGTCCACGCGATGGTGGCCGAGTACATCCCGTTCATCGTGCTGCTGACCGCGCTGTTCACGGTGGCCGGCGGCATCTACATCCGCGGCAACCTGCATGGCAGCCCGGTGCTGAACACGGGCCTGTTGGCCATCGGGGCGGTGCTGGCCAGCTTCATGGGCACGACCGGGGCATCCATGCTGCTGATCCGGCCGCTGATCCGCGCCAACGACAACCGCCGGCACAAGGCCCATGTGGTGGTGTTCTTCATCTTCATCGTCTCCAACATCGGCGGTTCGCTGACGCCGCTCGGCGACCCGCCGCTGTTCCTGGGCTTCCTCAAGGGCGTGGAGTTCTTCTGGACGCTGCGCAACATCCTGCCGGAGACGGCGTTCATGCTGGCCTGCCTGCTGGTGCTGTTCTTCGCGCTGGACAGCTGGTTCTACCGGCGCGAGGGCGTGCTGCCCGTCGACCCCACGCCCGACACCACGCGCCTGGGCTTCGACGGCGGCATCAACTTCTTGCTGCTGCTGGGCGTGGTGGGCCTGGTGCTCATGAGCGGCCTGTGGCGCTCGGACCTGGTGTTCGATCTGGCCGGCACACCGCTGCCGCTGCCTTCGCTCGTGCGCGACATCGGCCTCGTCGCGATCACGCTGGCCTCGCTCAAGCTGACGGCGGCCAAGGTGCATGCGGACAACCAGTTCAGCTGGGAGCCGATGAAGGAGGTGGCCAAGCTGTTCGCCGGCATCTTCCTGACCATCATTCCTGTCATCGCCATGCTGCGGGCCGGCACCGACGGGCCCTTCGGCGCGATCGTCCGCGCGGTGACGGGGCCGGACGGGCAGCCGCTGCCCGCCATGTACTTCTGGGCCACGGGCGCGCTGAGCTCCTTCCTCGACAACGCACCGACCTACCTGGTGTTCTTCAATACCGCCGGCGGCGACGCGCAGCAGCTCATGACCACGCTGGCGCCCACGCTGGCGGCGATCTCCGCCGGTGCCGTGTTCATGGGGGCCAACTCCTACATCGGCAACGCGCCCAACCTCATGGTCAAGGCCATCGCCGAGGAGCGTGGCGTCTCCATGCCCAGCTTCTTCGGCTACATGGCCTGGTCCTGCGCCGTGCTGCTGCCGCTGTTCGTTGTTCTCACCTTCCTGTTCTTCGTCTGAAAGGTCCCGCTTCCATGTCCAAGCCCGCCGTTCTCGTCGCCCGCGCCGTGTTCCCCGAAGTGCTGGCCCGCCTGGCCGAGCATTTCGAGGTCAGTGCCAACCAGGCCGACGAGACCTGGAGTGCCGATGAACTCGCCGCGCGCCTGGCCGGCAAGCAGGGCGTGTTCACGACCGCCAGCGAACGCATCGATGCGGCGCTGCTCGCGCGCTGCCCGGATCTGAAGATCGCCGCCAACATGGCTGTGGGCTACAACAACTTCGACCTCGACGCGATGACGGCGCGCGGCGTGCTGGCCACCAACGCGCCCGACGTGCTGACCGAGACCACGGCCGACTTCGGCTTCGCGCTGCTGATGGCCACGGCCCGGCGCATCGCCGAGAGCGAGCACTACCTGCGCGCGGGCCGATGGAGCAAGTGGAGCTACGACCTGTTCGCCGGCAGCGACGTGCATGGGGCCACGCTCGGTATCCTGGGCATGGGCCGCATCGGCCAGGGCATCGCCAAGCGCGGCGCGCACGGCTTCGGCATGAACGTGGTCTTCCACAACCGTTCGCGCCTGAGCCCCGAGCTCGAGGCCGAGTGCAAGGCCCGCTACGTCGGCAAGGAAGAGTTGCTGCGCCAGGCGGACCACCTGGTGCTGGTGCTGCCGTACTCGGCGGCCTCGCACCACGCCATCGGCGCGGCCGAGCTCGCGCAGATGAAGCCCACGGCCACGCTTGTCAACATCGCCCGCGGCGGCATCGTCGACGATGCGGCGCTGGCCGCGGCGCTCAAGGACAAGCGCATCGCGGCCGCGGGCCTGGACGTGTTCGAGGGCGAGCCCAGCGTGCACCCCGATCTGCTGACCGTGCCCAACGTGGTGCTGACCCCGCACATCGCCAGCGCCAGCGTGCCCACGCGCCTGGCCATGGCCCAGTTGGCGGCCGACAACCTGATCGGCTACCTCGTGCATGGCAAACCCCTGACGCCCTTGAACGCTGCCGCCTTGAATGCCTGAACTTCCGCTCGCCACCTGGCTGCTGCTGGCTC
>DATKFT010001086.1:0-5341 GCA_035544335.1 Pseudorhodoferax sp. | reverse complement strand
TTGGACACCGCGTCGTAGATCTGCCCCGGCGTGCGCGTGGCCGAGGTCAGCGCCAGGATGATGACGGGCGAGGCCGTGGGGTTGGCCTTGCGGTAGGTCGGGTTGCTGCGCAGCGTGCTGGGCAGGTCGGCGCGCGCGGCGTTGATGGCGGCCTGCACCTCGCGTGCGGCCGCGTCGATGTTGCGGTTCAGGTCGAACTGCAGCGTCACGCGCGTGGAGCCCGTGGAGCTGCTGGAGGTCAGCTCGTTGACGCCCGGGATCACGCCGAGCCGGCGCTCCAGCGGCGTGGCCACGCTGGAGGCCATGGTCGAGGGGCTCGCACCCGCCAGGCTGGCCGAGACCGAGATCACGGGGAAGTCCACGCGCGGCAGCGGCGAGACCGGCAGCGCGAAGAAGGCCAGGATGCCGGCCAGTGCCACGCCGATGGTCAGCAGCACGGTCGCGATGGGGCGCTCGACGAAGGGGCGCGAGAGGTTCATGGGGCTGGCCTTTTTGGGACACGCGAGCGTCGCGTCCCAGACGGCAGGCGGCGCAGACGCGCGTTCTCCGGGGCACGCTCGCGGGCGCCGTCGGTGGCTGCGGCAGGCCCTGCTCTCTCGCCACTGCTGCGGCATGCCAGCAGGCGCCGGGCCGCAAATGGCCCCTGCGCCCGCGTGTCAGCACCATCTGCCTCACGGCGCGCGAACACCAGCACGCACGACCGGCGCGTCAGCCCGGGTGCGACACCTTGGTGTCGGGCGGTGGTAGTGGGCCTGCGGGCGTAGGCCCCATTCGCCGTGGCGATGAGCACCTCCGAGGCGCACCGGTCGTTCAAGGGCGTGCTGACGGCATGGCCACTGCCGGCTTCGCGAGCGTGGACTGGAGAACGCAGGCCCGCTGCCGCCGCCTGGGCGCAACGCCCCGCCCACCATGAACAGCCAAGCACCTGTCTCACGCCTGCACCTCGGCCTGCCGGCGCGCCAGCCGCTGCCCCATGCGGTCGAACGCCAGGTAGATCACGGGCGTGGTGAACAGCGTGAGGATCTGCGACAGCACCAGGCCGCCGAAGATCGCCAGGCCCAGCGGGCGGCGCAGCTCGGCGCCCTCGCCCCAGCCGAACATCAGCGGCAACGCGGCGAACAGCGCGGCCAGCGTGGTCATGAGGATGGGACGAAAGCGCAGCAGCGCGGCCTGGTGGATGGCCTCCTGCGGCGACTTGCCCTGGTGGCGTTCGGCGTCGATCGCGAAGTCGATCATCATGATCGCGTTCTTCTTGACGATCCCGATGAGCAGGATGATGCCGATGATGCCGATCACGCCCAGGTCCTGCCCGCTCAGCATCAGCGCCAGCAGCGCGCCCACGCCGGCCGAGGGCAGCGTCGACAGGATGGTCAGCGGGTGCACGTAGCTCTCGTAGAGCACGCCCAGCACGATGTAGACGCAGACCACGGCCGCCAGGATCAGCCAGAGCTGGCTGGTCAGCGACTTCTCGTAGGCACCCGCCGCGCCCAGGAACTTGAGCGCGATGCTGGCCGGCAGGCCGATCTCGCTTGCCGCCGCGCGGATGGCCTGCACCGACTTGCCGAGCGCCACGCCGGGCGCGGTGTCGAAGCCCACGGTGGCGGCCGGGTACTGGGCCACGCGCGTGACCTGCAGCGGCGCGAGCTGCTCGCGCACGGTCGCGAACGACGACAGCGGCGTGGTGCCGCCGCTGCCGGTCTTGAGCTGCAGCGTTCCGAGGCCTTGCACCGAATCCAGGCCATCGCGCTGCGCCTCCAGGATCACGCGGTACTGGTTGGTCTCGGTGAAGATCGTGGAGACGATGCGCTGGCCGAAGGCGCTGTACAGCGCGTCGTCCACCGCGCTGGCGGTGACCGACAGCCGCGCCGCCGTGCCGCGGTCGATGTCCACGTAGGCCGCCAGGCCTTGCGCGCCGGCATCGGTCGTGGCGTTGCGCACGCGGTCCGACAGGTCGCTGCCATGCAGCCTGTCCACGAGCTTGCGCGCCCATTCGTTGACGGCCGCCGTGTCCACGCCCTCCAGCGACAGGCGGAACTCGGTGGGGCCGGCCTCGGCATCGATGGTCAGGTCCTGCGTGGGCTGCAGGTACAGCGTGACGCCGGCCACCGCATCGCGCACGCGCTGGCGCAGGCGGTCCATGGTGGCCTGCTGGTTGCCCCGGTCCGCGCGCAGGTTCACGAGCATGCTGCCGGTGTTGAGCATGGTGTTGCTGGCCGCATCCACGCCCGCCACGGCCGACAGGCTGCGCACCTCGGGGTCTGCCAGGATGGCCAGCGCAGCGGCCTGCTGCAGCTCGGCCATGCGCTGGTACGACACGTCCTGCGCGGCCTCCACGCGCACCTTGAGCTGGCCCGTGTCCTGCGTGGGGAACAGGCCCTTGGGGATCACGATGTAGAGCAGCACGGTCAGCGCCAGCGTGGCCAGCGCCACCAGCAGCGTGAGGGGCTGGTGGCGCAGCACCCAGACCAGGCCCAGGTCGTAGCGCGCGATCACGCGGTCGAAGAAACGCTGCACGGCATGGCCGAAGCGCCCGCCGGCTTCCGATTCGGGCTTCAGCCACCTTGCCGACATCATGGGCACCAGCGTCAGCGAGACCACGGCCGAGATCAGGATGGTGATGGCCAGCGTCACGGCGAACTCGCGGAACAAGCGGCCCACCACGTCTTCCATGAACAAGAGCGGGATCAGCACCGCGATCAGCGAGACCGTCAGCGAGATGATCGTGAAGCCGATCTGCGTCGCGCCCTTGAGCGCGGCGGCGAACGGCTTTTCGCCCTGCTCCAGGTAGCGCGCGATGTTCTCGATCATCACGATCGCGTCGTCCACCACGAAGCCGGTCGCGATCGTCAGCGCCATCAGCGACAGGTTGTTCAGCGAGTAGCCCAGCAGGTACATGAGCCCGCAGGTGCCGACCAGCGAGATCGGCACCGCGATGCTCGCGATCACGGTGGCGCGCAGGTTGTGCAGGAAGAAGAAGATCACGAGCACCACGAGCACCACGGCCAGCACGAGCTCGATCTGCACATGCTCGACCGAGGCACGGATGCCGGTCGTGCGGTCCGACAGCACCTGCACGCGCAGTGCCGCGGGCAGCGCGGCCTGCAGCTCGGGCAGCTGCTTCCTGATCGCGTCCACGGTGGCGATCACATTGGCGCCCGGCTGGCGCTGCACGTTCAGGATCACGGCTGGACGTAGCGTGGCCCCCACGCTCCCCGCTGCGCGAGGTTCGCTGCCCCCCGAGGGGGCGCTCGCCGCCTTGGGGCGGCCCGGCGGCGGCTCGTCGGCCCCCACGCTCCCTGCTGCGCGAGGTTCGCTGCCCCCCGAGGGGGCGCTCGCCGCCTTGGGGCGGCCCGCCGGCGGCTGGGTCGCTTCGCTGTCAGCCTTCAACGCCGCCCAGGCACCCAGCTGCGCGTTCTCGGCACCGTCCACCACGCGCGCCACATCGCGCATGCGCACGGGCGCGCCGTTCTTCCACGCCACGATGAGGTTCTGGTAGTCGGCCGCGGTCAGCAGCTGGTCGTTGGAGTTGATGCTGTAGGAGCGCGCAGGGCCGTCGAAGCTGCCCTTGGCGCTGTTGGCGTTGGCCGCGCCGATCACGGTGCGCAGCGTGTCGATGCCCAGGCCCACGGCGGCCAGCGCATTGGTGTCGGCCTGGATGCGCACGGCGGGCCGCTGCCCGCCCGACAGCGTGACCAGGCCCACGCCGGACACCTGGCTGATCTTCTGCGCCATGCGCGTGTTGACCAGGTTCTGCACCTCGGTCAGCGGCATGCTGTCGCTGCTGACGGCCAGCGTGAGGATGGGCGCATCGGCCGGGTTGACCTTGGCGTAGACCGGCGGCGCCGGCAGGTCGGCAGGCAGCAGCGAGCCGCCTGCGTTGATGGCGGCCTGCACCTGCTGCTCGGCCACGTCCAGCGTCTGGTCCAGGTCGAACTGCAGCGTGATGATGGACACGCCGGCCGCACTGGTCGAGGCCATGCGGTTGAGCCCCGGCATCTGGCCGAACTGGCGTTCCAGCGGCGCGCTGACGGTGCGGCTCATGACCTCGGGGCTGGCGCCCGGGTACAGCGTCTGCACCTGGATGGTCGGGTAGTCCACCTGCGGCAAGGCCGCCAGTGGCAAGAAGCGCAGGCCCACGAGGCCGGCCAGCACGATGGCCAGCATCAACAGGCCCGTGGCGACCGGGCGCTCGATGAAGGGTTTGGACGGACTCATGTGAGGACCGTTTGCGCGCCGCGCATCAGGATCCCGCGCCGCCGCCGCCGCCCTGGCGGCGGCGCTGCTGCATGCTCTGCCAGCGCGCAAGCGCCTCGGGGTCGCCCTTGTCCAGCGCCTCGAGGAACTGCTTGCGCTGGGCCAGGCGTTCGGGATCGTCCTTGGCCGACTCCAGCATGCGGCGGCGTTGCTCGGCCGTGGGCAGGCCCGTGGATTCGGGCCGCGCTGCGGGCGGCTGGCCGTTGGGCGGCGGCGCCGAAGCGGCCGGCGGCTGCTGGGCTCCGGCCGCCGCGGGGCGGGCCGGCAGCGGCGCCGGCGCCGCGGGCGACTGCGTCGCGGGCGCCGCAGCCGGGGCACCGGACGCACCAGAAGCAGCGGGGGCGGCGGCACCCGGCGGCTGGCCGCCTTCGCCGCGCCGGCGCCCACCCGGCGAACGCGGGCCGCCGGTCGGCACCTCGCCCTGCAGGCGCACGCTGGAGCCTTCGCTGAGGCGGTCGCCCCCTTCGGTCACGACCAGTTCGCCGGCCTGCAGGCCCTCGGTGATGGCCACCACGTCCACCGTGGCCTCGCCGCGCTTGACGCGGCGCATGGCCACCGTGCGGTCGGCACCGATCACGTAGACGTAGGGCCCCTGCGGGCCCGTGCGCACGGCCGTCACGGGCACGACGAGCGCGTCCAGCGTGCGCAGCGTCATGCGCACGTTGACGAACTGGTTGGGAAACAGCTTGCCCGCGGTGTTCGCGAAACGGGCCTTGGCCTTGACGGTTCCGGTCGTGGTGTCGACCACGTTGTCCAGCGTGGAGAAGGCCCCGGTGTCCAGCACGTCGCTGCGCGTGCGGTCCATGACCGCCACGGCCGGCGTGCGGCTGCCGCGCACCTGCTCCTGCACTTCGGGGATGCGGTCCTGCGGCACGGCGAACTGCACGTCGATGGGGTTCATCTGCGTGATGACCGCGATGCCCGTGGCCGCGCCGGCCGTGACCGTGTTGCCCGGGTCCACCGTGCGCAAGCCGATGCGGCCCGTCACGGGCGCCGTGATGCGCGTGAACTCCAGGTTCACGGCGGCCGACGCCTCGGCGGCCTTGTCGGAGGTCACCACGCCCTCGAGTTGCTGCACGAGCGCGGC
>DATKFT010001085.1:0-14171 GCA_035544335.1 Pseudorhodoferax sp. | reverse complement strand
CCGAAGCCGCGCACAAGGCGTCCATCGCCCAGCGCAAGAAGGTCAACGAGGACGAGAACAACGGCATCGCCCAGCTCGAAAAGGACGGCATGAAGGTCATCAAGACCGTGGACGGCAACGCCTTCCGCGAGGCGCTCAAGCCCGCCTATGTGGGCTACGCCAAGGAATTCGGCGCCGACAACATCAAGAAGATCACCGACGTGAAGTAAGGCGCCGCGCGCGCCCCCGGCGCCCGGGCCCTGCCCGGGCGTTCCTGTTTCAGAAGCCCTTCGCCGCCGATGCAGACCCTTGAACGCTATTTCCTTGCCGCCAACCGCTGGGCGCTGATCCTGCTGCTGGCGTCCATGTCCGTGATCATCTTCACCAACGTGTCGCTGCGCTACCTGACCGACTCCTCGATCGAGTGGGCCGAGGAGGTGTCGCGCCACATGATGATCTGGCTGACCTTCCTGGGCGCCGGCCCGGTGCTGCGCTATGGCGGCCACATCGCCGTCGAGAACCTGCAGGACGCGCTGCCGCGCCCGCTGGGCATCGCGCTGCGCGTCGTCGTCGCCACGCTGCTGTTCGCGTTCTTCGGCTTCATGGTCTGGTACGGCTGGCTCTACATGCAGCGCACCATGTTCCAGCTCACGCCCGTCACGCAGATCCCGTTCGCCTACGTCTACAGCGCCATGGCCATCGGCGGGCTGCTGCTGATCGTGCATTTCCTGTTCATCGTGCGTGGCTACGTGCTGCAGCGTTCGTTCGCGGCCGATGAACACTTCGACGCGAATGCGTCCGCATCGCTGTGAGCGCGGCAGCGCATCGCGCAGAGGTTGACGCATGAGTGCATCGCTCGTCCTGATCGTTTCGGCCTGCCTGTTCCTGGCCATCGGCGTGCCCGTGGCCTTCGCGCTGGGCCTGGCCACGGCCGCCACGCTGATCCTGGCGGAAAACTACCCGCTCATGGTGCTGCTCAAGGAGACCTTCACGGGCATCGACAGCTTTCCGCTGATGGCCGTGCCCTTCTTCATCCTGGCGGCCGAGCTCATGAGCGGCGGCTCGCTGACCGAGGTGCTGCTGCGCTTCGCGGGCCAGTTCGTGGGCCACAAGCGCGGCGGCCTGGGCTACACCAACGTGGTCTCGCTGACCTTCTTCTCGGGCATCTCGGGCTCGGCGCTGGCCGACGCGGCCGGCCCCGGGTCGATGCTGATCCGCATGATGGCCAAGGCCGGCTACGACCGCTCCTACGCCGCGGCGCTGACCGCGGCCACGGCCATCGTGGGTCCCATCATCCCGCCGTCCATCATCATGATCATCTACGCGCTGCAGGACGACAGCGTGTCGGTGGGTGCGCTGTTCGTGGCCGGCATCCTGCCGGGCATCCTGATCGCGGTCGCCATGTGCGTCGTGAACTACCGCGTGTCCAAGCAGCGCAACTACAAGGGCGACGGACAGCTGCCCTCGCTGGGCGAAATCCTGCGCACCACCTGGAAGGCACTGCCGGCCATCCTGCTGCCCGTGGTGATCCTGGGCGGCATGCGGGCCGGCTGGTTCACACCGACCGAAGCCTCGGTGGTCGCCGTGTTCTACGCGCTCGTGTGCGGCAAGTTCGTCTACCGCACGCTGCAATGGAAGGCGCTGCCCGACATCCTGTCGCGCTCGGCCCTGCTGTCGGCCTCGGTGCTCATCATCATCGGCCTGTCGGCCTCGTTCGCCTGGGTGCTCACGATCGAGGGCATTCCGCAGCAGCTGGCCGAGTGGCTGGTCAGCATGAACCTGTCGCCCTGGATGTTCCTCATCCTGGTCAACATCTTCCTGCTGCTGTTCGGCATCTTCATCGAGCCGCTGCCCGGCGTGATGGTGCTAGCCCCCATCCTGGCACCCGTGGCCATGAAGCTGGGCATCGATCCCGTGCACTTCGCGATGGTCGTGATCGTCAACCTCACGCTGGGCATGATCACGCCGCCCGTGGGCGGGCTGCTGTTCGTGACGGCCAACGTGTCCAAGGTGCCCATGGGCCCGCTGGTGCGCGAGCTCGTGCCCTTCCTGTGGGCCCATGGCGTGGTGCTGCTGCTGCTGACCTTCGTGCCCGCGCTGTCGACCTGGCTGCCGCATCTGTGGGGATTCAAGTGAGCGCGTGAGAGCCCGCGCGGGCGCTCACGCCCTGGGCCGCAGCTATACTTCCGCCCGTCAGGAGAGAGCCCTTCTCGAGAGGGCCGCCGACGGCGCAGGACCAACCCGAACGCTCAGGCAAAAAGACTGACCCAGGTCATCCGACCTTCCTCACTGGAGAGAGGTCCGCCCGCGAGCGGACCCACCGAAGGGGCAACCCGCGCAAGCGGCGAATCTCTCAGGTAAAGCGGACAGCGAGGCAGCCCATGGCGCATTTCTTCGGAGATCGCCATGCCGTGTTTCTGCCTCTGGGAAGCCTCCATGTCCGCCGACACCCTGCTGCAAACGCCGCTGCACGCCCTCCATCTGGAACTGGGCGCGCGCATGGTCCCCTTCGCCGGCTACAGCATGCCGGTGCAATACCCCAAGGGCCTGATGGCCGAGCACCTGCATGTGCGGGCGGCAGCCGGCCTGTTCGACGTCTCGCACATGGGCCAGCTGCGGCTGGAGGGTGCGGACGCCGCGGCCGCCTTCGAGACCCTGGTGCCCGTCGACGTGCTGGGCCTGGGCATCGACCGCCAGCGCTACGGCCTGCTGCTGGCCGACGACGGCGGCATCCTCGACGACCTGATGTTCGTGAACCGCGGCGAGCACCTGTTCGTGATCGTCAACGGCGCCTGCAAGGTGGCCGACACCGCCCACATCCAGGCCCGCATCGGCCAACGCTGCACCGTCGCGCCCATGCCCGACCACGGCCTGCTCGCGCTGCAGGGCCCCCAGGCCGTGGCCGCGCTGGCCCGCGTGGTGCCCGGCGTCGACAAGCTCGTCTTCATGACCGGCGCCGCCTTCGACTGGAACGGCGCCGCGCTCTACATCACGCGCAGCGGCTACACGGGCGAGGACGGCTTCGAGATCTCCGTGCCCGGCCAGGAGGCCGAGGCGCTGGCCCGTGCGCTGCTCGGCCAGCCCGAGGTGCTGCCCATCGGCCTGGGCGCGCGCAACTCGCTGCGCCTGGAAGCCGGCCTGTGCCTGTACGGCAACGACATCGACACCGGCACCACGCCGGCCGAAGCCGGCCTGGGCTGGGCCATCCAGAAGGTGCGCCGCACCGGCGGCGCGCGCGCGGGCGGTTTCCCGGGCGCCGACCGGGTGCTGGCCCAGTTCGACGGCAGCGCGCCGGCCGCCCGCAAGCGCGTGGGCCTCGTGGCGCTGGAGCGCGTGCCCGTGCGCGAGCACACGGCGCTGGTGGCCACCGACGGCACGCCGGTCGGCAGCGTCACGAGCGGGCTGCTTGCGCCCAGTGTGGACAAGCCCATCGCCATGGCCTATCTGCGGCCAGAATCCGCTGCGGTCGGCACGCGCGTGCAAGCCCTCGTGCGCGGCAAGGCCGTGCCCATGGAGGTCTGCGCGATGCCCTTCGTGCCACCGCGCTACCACCGCGGCTGAACCGTTTCCACAACCCAAGGACACAGAACATGATCAAGTACACCGAAGACCACGAATGGCTGAACGTCGATGGCGACATCGCCACCGTCGGCATCACGCAGCACGCGCAGGAAGCGCTGGGCGACGTGGTCTATGTCGACCTGCCCGCCGTCGGCAAGCAGCTGGCGCAAAAGGAAGTGGCCGGCGTGGTCGAGTCCGTCAAGGCCGCCGCCGACGTCTACATGCCCGTCTCGGGCGAGATCACCGAGGTCAACGAGGCGCTGCGCGCCGACCCCGCGCTGGCCAACAGCGATCCGCTGGGCGCCGGCTGGTTCTTCAAGGTCAAGTTGTCGGACGCCTCCCAGCTCGCCCCCCTGCTCGACGAGACGGCCTACAACGCCTTCGCCGCGAATAGCTGAACCCACCCCCGTTTCTTGCTCACAACGCGCAAGCCAATCCCCCCTCAAGGGGGCGCACCCAGCGGCCTGGCAGAGCCAGTTCCGCGGGTGCACGCGAACGGGTTTCGCTGCGCTGACCGATAGACACCTCCTCGCGCAGAGCAAGCGCTTTCGACGACCCCGGCCCGAGTCCATGCCATGAACGAGACCACGCCTTCCCTTTCCGAACTCGAGAACCCCTCGGAGTTCGTCGCCCGCCACATCGGCATCGGCGCGGACGACGAGGCCCGCATGCTGGCCGCGGTCGGCGCCGGCTCGCGCCAGGCGCTGGTCGCCGGCATCGTGCCGGCCAGCATCGCACGCGCCACGCCCATGCAGCTGCCCCCGGCCGTGGGCGAAGCCGCCGCGCTGGCCGAGCTGCGCGCGATCGCGGCGCAGAACCGCGTGTTCAAGAGCTACATCGGCCAGGGCTACCACGGCACGCTGACGCCGGGCGTGATCCTGCGCAACATCCTGGAGAACCCGGCCTGGTACACGGCCTACACGCCCTACCAGGCCGAGATCAGCCAGGGCCGCATGGAGGCGCTGGTCAACTTCCAGACCATGGTCACGGACCTGAGCGGCATGGACATCGCCAACGCCTCCATGCTGGACGAGGCCACGGCCGCGGCCGAGGCCATGACGCTGGCCAAGCGCAGCGTCAAGAGCAAGAGCAATGTGTTCCTGGTCGCCGACGACTGCCACCCGCAGACCATCGAAGTGGTGCGCACGCGCGCCGAGCCGCTGGGCATCGCGGTCGTGGTCGCGCCGCTGGCCGAACTGCGCCAGCAGACCGGCTTCGGCCTCTTGCTGCAGTACCCGGGCACCACGGGCGCGCTGCCCGAGGTCGAGGGCCTGGCCGACGCGCTGCACGCGCAGGACGCCGCGCTGTGCGTGGCGGCCGACCTGCTGGCCCTGGTGCTGCTGGCACCGCCCGGCGCCTGGGGCGCCGACATCGTGGTCGGCAGCACGCAGCGCTTCGGCATGCCCATGGGCAACGGCGGCCCGCACGCAGCCTTCATGGCCTGCCGCGACGCGTTCAAGCGCTCGCTGCCGGGCCGGCTCGTGGGCGTCAGCGTGGACGTGGAAGGCCGGCCCGCCTACCGGCTCGCGCTGCAGACGCGCGAGCAGCACATCCGGCGCGAGAAGGCCACCTCCAACATCTGCACGGCGCAGGTGCTGCCGGCCGTGATCGCCAGCATGTACGCGGTCTACCACGGCCCGAAAGGCCTCACCCGCATCGCGCAGCGCGTGGCGCGCCTGGCCGCCATCCTGGCGGACGGGCTGCAGCGCATGGGCTTGGCGGCCGTGCACGGCGCGGGCTTCGACACGCTCACCGTGCGCTGCGGCGCCCGGACCTCGGCCATCCTGGACCGCGCCCAGCGCGGCCAGGCCAACCTGCGCCAGCTGGCCGACGGCTGCCTGGGCATCGCGCTGGACGAGACCACCACGCGCGAGGACATCGTCTCGCTGTGGACCTGGTTCGCGAACGACCCGGCCCAGGTGCCGGCCTTCGCCGCGCTGGAGCATGGTGCGCCCGACCGCATCCCGGCCGCGCTGCGCCGCAGCCAGCCCTTCCTCACACACCCGGTCTTCAACACCCACCACAGCGAGACCGGCATGCTGCGCTACATCCGCGCGCTGTCGGACAAGGACCTCGCGCTGGACCGCAGCATGATCCCGCTGGGCAGCTGCACCATGAAGCTCAACGCCACCAGCGAGATGATCCCCATCACCTGGCCGGGCTTCGCCGACATCCACCCGTTCGCCCCAAGCGACCAGCTGCAGGGCTATGCCACGCTGAACCGCCAGCTCTGCGACTGGCTGAGCCAGGCCACGGGCTATGCCGGCATCAGCCTGCAGCCCAACGCGGGCTCGCAGGGCGAGTACGCGGGCCTCCTGGCCATCCGCGCCTGGCACAGGGCGCAGGGCCAGGGCCAGCGCGACATCTGCCTGATCCCCTCCTCGGCGCACGGCACCAACCCGGCCAGCGCCCAGATGGTGGGCCTGACCGTCGTCGTGACGGCCTGCGACGCCCAGGGCAATGTGGACATGGCCGACCTCGCGGCCAAGTGCGAGCAGCACGCCGAGCGGCTGGCCTGCGTGATGATCACCTACCCCAGCACGCACGGCGTGTTCGAAACCCAGGTCAAGGAGCTCTGCACGCTCGTGCACCGCCACGGCGGCCGCGTCTACGTGGACGGCGCCAACATGAACGCGCTGGTCGGCGTGGCCGCGCCGGGCGAGTTCGGCGGCGACGTGAGCCACCTGAACCTGCACAAGACCTTCTGCATCCCGCACGGCGGCGGCGGCCCCGGCGTCGGCCCGGTCTGCGTGGTCGAGGACCTGGTGCCCTACCTGCCCGGGCACGACACGGCCGGACTGGACCACGGCGGCGTGGGTGCCGTCTCGGCCGCGCCGCTCGGCAATGCCGCCGTGCTGCCGATCAGCTGGATGTACATCCGCATGATGGGCGCCGAGGGCCTGACCCGCGCCACCGAGACCGCCATCCTGTCGGCCAACTACATCAGCGCGCGGCTGCGCGCGCACTTCCCCACGCTGTACGCGTCGGCCAACGGCCATGTGGCGCACGAGTGCATCCTGGACCTGCGCGCCATCACCAAGGCCAGCGGCGTGACGGCCGAGGACGTGGCCAAGCGCCTGATCGACCATGGCTTCCACGCGCCCACGCTGAGCTTCCCCGTGGCCGGCACGCTGATGGTGGAGCCGACCGAGAGCGAGACGCTGGCCGAGCTGGACCGTTTCATCGATGCGATGATCGCGATCCGCGCCGAGATCCGGCAGGTCGAAAACGGAACATGGCCCAGCGACGACAACCCGCTCAAGAACGCCCCCCACACCGCGGCCACGCTGCTGCGCTCCGACTGGTCGCGCCCCTATGCGCGCGAAGTCGGGGCCGTGGCCCGGCCGGGGCAGGCGCTGGCCCGCTACTGGCCGCCCGTGGCGCGCGTGGACAACGTCTACGGCGACCGCAATCTGTTCTGCAGCTGCGTGCCGGTCGACGCCTACGCGCAGGACTGATGTCCTCGCAGGGCGTGCGATGAACCCGCACGCCCGCCCGCCGGCCGGTGCCCCAGCTGATTTGCCGGCCGAACCCGCCATCGAGGGCTACCAGCTCCCGCAGCTGATCCGCGACCTGCGCACCTACCAGGCCGAGCTCGAGAGCCAGAACAAGGTCCTGCGCTACAGCCAGTCCATGGCCGAGGCCGCGTCCGAGCGCTTCGAGACCTTGTTCTCCAGCGTGCCGCTGGCCCTCATGGTGATCGACGAGCACGATCTCGTGGTGCAGAGCAACTCGATGGCGCAGCGCTCGTTCCAGCCCACCGAGCGCGACCGGCCGCTGAACTTCCTGATGCCCTTCGTGACCGCCAGCAGCGAGGCCGCCGTGCGTGCGGCCTTCGCGCTGGCGCGCACCGAAGGCCATGCCGAGGCCAAGGAGGTCCACTTCGCGATCGGCGACGACGGCGCCATCACGGGCGACCTGCACATCGCGCGGCTGGACAACGCGCAGGAGGCCGTCGCGCATTTCATCTGCGCCGTGATCGACCAGGGGCCGTTGCTGGCCGAACGCCGCGCGCTGCTGCAAAGCGGCGCCGCGCTGCAGCAGCGCAACGAGCAGCTGCGCCTGAGCGAGGCACGCCTGGGCGATGTCATCAACTCCTCGCTGGACGCCATCGTCTGCGTGGGCCGCGAGCAGCGCATCACGGTGTTCAACCCCACGGCCGCCGCGCTGTTCCAGTGCCCGCCGGCCGAGGCGCTGGGCAGCCCGCTGGAACGCTTCTTCCCGGACGCGGCCGAGGCCTTGTCCATGCACCAGGTCTCCACGCAGGCACTGCTGGGCGAGATGCGGGCGCTGACCGCGGGCGGTGCCACGGTGCCCGTGGAGGTCAGCGTCGCCTTCGGCGAGACCACCACGCTGTTCGCGCGCGACCTGACCAGCCGCAAGCGCGCCGAGGAGCAGCGCAATGCGCTGGAGGCGCAGCTGCGCGAGTCGCAGAAGATGCAGGCCGTGGGCACCATGGCCGGCGGCATCGCGCACGACTTCAACAACATCCTGCACGCCATCCTGGGCAACGTGGAGCTGGCCAAGGAGGACAGCCAGCTCAACGCCGCCGCGCAGGAAAGCCTGCGCGAGATCGAGAAGGCCGGCCGGCGCGCGCGCGACCTCGTGCGCCAGATCCTGACCTTCAGCCGCAACGAGGCGCCGCGCCGCGTGCCCATCCACCTGGCCGAGGCCACGACGGAGACCGAGCGGCTGCTGCGCGTGACGCTGCCGCCCCAGGTGGAGCTGCAGCTGCGCATCCACCCCGACGTGCCGCCGGTGCTGGCCGACCGCACCCAGGTCGAGCAGGCCGTGCTGAACCTGTGCACCAACGCGGTCCAGGCCATCCAGGCCACGCCCGAGGCGCGCGGCACGGTCTGGATCGAGCTGCACAGCGAGACGCCGGCCGCGGCCCGCTGCGCACGGCTGGGCCTGGCGCCCGGCCCCTACGCGCGGCTCAGCGTGCGCGACAACGGTCCGGGCATGGACGCGGCCACGCGCGAACGCATCTTCGAGCCCTTCTTCACGACCAAGGAGGTCGGCCAGGGCACGGGCCTGGGGCTGGCCGTCGTGCACGGTGTGATGCGCAGCCATGGCGGCGCGGTCGACGTGCACAGCGAGCCCGGCCGCGGCAGCCAGTTCATGCTGTACTTCCCGGCCACCAGCGACGCGGCCGAGCCCGCGCCAGCCGAGCCCGCGCCGGCCTCGGCCAGCGTGGAAGGCCAGGGCCAGCACGTGATGTACGTGGACGACGACCAGGCGCTGGTGTTCCTGGTCGAGCGGCTGCTGCGCCGGCGCGGCTTTCGCGTGACCGGCTTCACCGACCCCTACGCCGCCGCCGACGCGCTGCGCGCCGCGCCGCAGGCCTACGACCTCGTGGTGACCGACTACAACATGCCGGGCTACTGCGGCGTGGACCTCGTGCGCGAGGCGCGCGGCATCCGGCCCGACCTGCCCGTGGCGCTGGCCTCGGGCTATGTCACGGCCGAGATCGAGCGCGAGGCCATGGCCGAGGGCGCGCGCGCGCTGATCCACAAGCCCAACGACGTGCAGGAGCTCTGCGCCACGGTGCAGCGGCTGCTGCAGGAAAGCCAGTGAGCCGCGCCGCGGCGCGGCCCCGTCCGGCGGCGCCCGGCGCGCCGTGGCCGCCTTGAACACCGGTTTGGACGCCGGTTTGAACATCGGTCTGCGGGTCCTGCACGCCGACGAGGCGCTGCTGGTGCTGGACAAGCCGGCCGGGCTGCTCTGCGTGCCCGGGCGTGGGCCGGACAAGCAGGACTGCCTGGCCGCGCGCGCGCAGGCGCTCTACCCCGACGCGCTGGTCGTGCACCGGCTGGACATGGCGACCTCGGGCCTGGTGCTCATGGGCCGCGGACCGCAGGCCCAGCGCACACTGTCCATGGCCTTCGAGCAGCGCCTGGTCGCCAAGCGCTACGAGGCCGTGGTCGACGGCGCATGGGACCTGCCCGCCGCGGCCGACGGCTGGGGCGAGATCGACCTGCCGATCCGGCTGGACTGGGAGCGCCGGCCGCTGTCCATCGTCGACCCCGTGGCCGGCAAGCCCAGCCGCACGCGCTGGCAGTTGCTCGCGTGCAGCGCGGGGCGCAGCCGGCTGGCGCTGGAGCCCGTCACGGGGCGCTCGCACCAGCTGCGGCTGCACCTGGCAGCGCAGGGCCATGCCATCTGGGGCGATGCGCTGTACGCCAGCGCTGCGGTGCAGGCGCTGGCGCCGCGGCTGCTGCTGCACGCCTGCTGGCTGCGGCTGCAGCACCCCGGCGACGGACGCTGGCTCGCATTCGACAGTCCCGTGCCGTTCTGAGCGGGGCCAAACGCGCCCCGCTCAGACACGCAGGCGACAGGCCTGCCACGCCGGCACGGCGTTGCATGGCTATGCTCGGGCCACCCCCTGACCCACGGAAGAGACGCGCCATGTCCCGCTGGAGTGCCCTGCGCCCCGCACTGCCCATCCTGCTGGGCGCCTCCGTGCTGCTGAGCCTGGCCATGGGGCTGCGCCAAAGCCTGGGCCTGTTCATGATGCCGATGACGCGCGACATCGGCATCTCGGTGTCGGACTTCACGATCGCGATCTCGGTGCAGAACCTGGCCTGGGGCCTGCTGCAGCCCTTCGCGGGCGCGCTCGCGGCGCGCCGGGGCTACCGGCCGCTGCTGCTGGGCGGCTCGGCGCTGTACCTGCTGGGCCTGGTGCTGCTGGCCTGCGCGCAGGGCCTGCTGGGCGTGCTGCTGGGCGCGGGCGTGCTGATCGGCGCGGCGCTGGCCTGCACGGGCAGCGCGCTGTCCATGGCGGTGGCGGCGCGCTCGGTGCCGGCGGCGCTGCGCAGCTTCGTGCTGGGCCTGGTGTCGGCCGCAGGCTCGCTGGGCGCCCTCGTGGCCGCGCCGCTGGGCCAGGTCGTCGCGCGCGAACAGGGCTGGCGCATGGGCGTCGCGGTCTTCGTCGTGCTGGCGCTGGCCATGCTGCCGGCCGCCTGGTACGCCGGCCGCGCCGACCGCGTGCCGGTGCCGCCTTCGCCTGCGCACGGCACCGGACACCACGACAACGCGCGCGCGGCGCTGCGCCACGCGCTGGCCTACCGCCCCTTCACGGTCATGGCGCTGGCCTACTTCGTCTGCGGCATGCAGCTCGTGTTCCTGACCACGCACCTGCCGGCCTACCTGGACCTGTGCGGCATGGACCCCATGCTCAGCGCCCAGGCCCTGGGCCTGATCGGCGGCTTCAACGTGCTGGGCAGCCTGTTCTTCGGCTGGGCCGGCGGGCGCTGGCCCAAGCAGGTGCTGCTGGGCCTGATCTATGTGCTGCGCTCCTTCGTGGTCGCCTGGTACTTCCACACCCTGCCCACGGTGGACAGCACGCTGGTCTTCGCCTCCGTGATGGGCTTTCTGTGGCTGGGCGTGGCGCCGCTGGTCTCGGGCTGGATCGCCGACACCTTCGGCCTGCGCTGGCAGGCCATGCTGGCCGGCGTGGCCTTTTGCAGCCACCAGATCGGCAGCTTCCTGGGCGCCTTCGGCGGCGGCCTGGTCTACGACCTGCTCGGCAACTACCAGTTGGCCTGGCAGGTCGCGGCCACGCTCGGGCTGGCCGCCGGCATCACGCAGATCGCGTTCGCGTTCGCGGCCCGGCCGCCGACCCCGCCACCCGGCACGCAGGCCGCGCCAGGCTAGCGTTCGCACGGCGCCGCAGGCCGGTGCTGGGGTATGCCACATGCACGGGCTGCAGCCAACCTCCGTATGCTGCCGCTGTCCCCACTGCCGAGACCGCCCATGCGCAGCCTGAGTTCCTGGTCCACGCACGGCCTGCCAGCCCCGCAGCAACTGCGCGGCTGGCGCGACGCGCTGCACGCCACCGTGCTGGAAATGGACGCCGTGCCACTGCAGCGGGGCGGCTTCTTCGGCAGCATCGAACGCTGCCCGCTGCAAAGCATCCGGCCGCACCAGGCGCAGGGTGCGCCGCAACGCGTGTCGCGTTCGGCGGCCGAGATCGCCCGCGGCCAGCACAACGCCTACTACCTGCTGTCGCAGCCGCGCCTGCCGTGGCGGGCCACGCAGGCCGGCCGGAGCCTGCAGCTGCGGCCCGGGGACGCGGTGCTCATCGACTCGCGCCTGCCCTACGACTTCGAGTTCGGCGCGGGGCTGGACGATCTGTCCATCGAGCTGCCCATCGCCTGGGTCGCGCAGTGGGTGGCCGCGCCCACGCGCCTGGTGGCGCGCCCGCTGCGTGGCGACGCGGGCTGGGGCATGGCGCTGCGCGGCCTCAAGGAGGCCCTGGTCCCACGCGCGCTGGCCGGCGGCTCGGGGGCGCAGGACGCGCTGATCGAAGCCCAGCTCGGCGGTCTGCTGTCGCTGCTTGGCGATTGTGACGGTGACGGCAATGACGGCCCGCGGCCCGCCCGCTGCACCGCGTTCGAGCGGGCGTCGACGGTGCTGCGCGCGCGCTTCATGCAGCCCGGCCTGTCGGCCGCGCAGGTGGCCCAGGACGCCGGACTGTCCCTGCGCTCGCTGCACCGCGCGATGGCGGCCCAGGGCAGCAGTTTTCTGCACACGCTAATGCTGCTGCGCACCGATGCCGCGGCCGCCATGCTGGGCCAGCCGCGCTTTCGCAGGCTCAGCGTGGCGGAGATCGGCCGGCGTTGCGGCTTTTCCGATGCATCCCATTTCGCACGGCAGTTCGTGCGCCTGCGCGGGCTGGCGCCGCGGGCCTTTCGCGCCCAGGCCCTGCGCTGACCGCCTGGCACCGACGGCCTGGCACGCAGAGGCCGGCGTCCTGGCACGGTGCGGCGCGCCGCACCGCCGGGCTTTTCCTAGACTGCGTGGCACACCAACAACTTCAAGGAGACGGCATGGACATGAAGACCCAGCTCGACAGCATCCTGGCCCGCGGCGTCGCCGCAGGCCAGGCCCCCGGCGTGACCGCCATGGTGGTCGACCGCGACGGCACCCTGTACCAGGGCTCGGCCGGCGAGCGGCTGCGCGGCGGTGCCGTGCCCATGACGCCCGACACCGTGCTGTGGATCGCGTCCATGACCAAGGCGCTGACCTCGGTGGCGGCCGTGCAGTGCGTGGAGCGCGGCCTGCTCGACCTGGACGCGCCCGCCGCCAGCGTGCTGCCCGCCATCGGCGCGCTCGGCGTGCTGACCGGCTTCGATGCACAGGGCATGCCGCTGACCCGTGCGCCCAAGCGCCCCATCACGCTGCGGCACCTGCTCTCGCACACTGCGGGCTGCAGCTACGAGATCTGGAACCCCGACATGCTCAAGGTGCAGGCGGCGCTGGCCATCCCCAGCGTCACCGAATGCCGCCTCAAGGCGCTGGAGCTGCCGCTGGTCGCCGACCCCGGCGAGCGCTGGGAGTACGGTGTGGGCATCGACTGGGCCGGTCGCATGGTGGAGGCCGTGACGGGTGGCACCCTGGGCGACTTCATGCGCCACAACCTCTGGGAGCCGCTGGGCATGCACGACACCGACTTCCGCATCGCGCCGCGCATGCGCGAGCGGCTCGCGGGCGTGCACCTGCGCGGCGCGGACGGCCAGTTCGCGCACTTCCCGTTCGAGATCCCCCAGGAGCCGGAATTCCAGATGGGCGGCGGCGGGCTGTACAGCACGGTCAGCGACTACACGCGCTTCATGCGCATGGTGCTCAACCTCGGGCAGCTCGACGGCGAGCGCGTGCTCAAGCCCGAGACCGTGCTGCACCACCTCACGCTCAACCAGATCGGCAACTGCCAGGTGCGCGTGCTCAAGGCCGCCATTCCGCTGACCGCGGACGCCGAGTTCTTCCCTGGCGTGCGCAAGCGCTGGAGCCTGGGCTTCCAGATCAACGAGGAGCCGACCTGCACGGGCCGGCCGGCCGGCAGCCTGTCCTGGGCCGGGCTCGCCAACAGCTTCTACTGGATCGACCCCCAGACGGGCATTGCGGGCGTGCTCGCCACGCAGACCTTCCCGTTCGCCGACCCCGGCGTGATGGAGCTGCTGTACGCCTTCGAGACGGGGGTCTACGACGCGCTGCGCGCGGCGCGCACCACGCACTGAAGCACGCCAGTCCGGGCGATCGGTGCCGCCGGCCCGGCGCCGGCGCAGCCCTGGGCAGGCGGCCCGCGCAGGCCCCACGAGCTGCGGCTGACGGCCTACAGTGCCGCCGGCCGCACGCTGCTAGCATGGCCACAGCCGCCCGTGCCAGCCCGGCGCGCGCCTGTCACCGGGGAGAAGATCCTGAGGGCTGTTCCCATACCGCACGCCGCCAGCACGCCGGCCGGCATCGAGGCCCTGTGGCCCGTCTGCCTGGCACTCGCGCAGTGCCGGCGCGAAGGCCGGCCGCCGCAGGCCGATGGCGCGCCGCTGCGCTGGTCCGAAGCCGACGGCTATGCGCTGGACGCGGACTGGGATGGGCAGGCCCGCCAGCTGTTCGCGCTGCTCAAGCCCTTGCTGGACCGCCAGGGCGCCGGCGCCGACTGGGCCATCGCCCAGCTCGGCCAGAGCCTGGACGGCTGCATCGCCACGCACTGCGGCGACGCCTTCTACGTCAACGGCCCCGAGGGCCTCACCCACCTGCACCGGCTGCGCGCGCTCAGCGACGCCGTCATCGTGGGCGCCAGCACGGCCTGCCTGGACAACCCGCGCCTGACCACGCGGCTCGTGCCCGGC
>DATKFT010001084.1:0-1966 GCA_035544335.1 Pseudorhodoferax sp. | reverse complement strand
AAGGGCTTCAGGGGCTGCGGGCCGAGGCTGGCCGGCAGGCGGCCCTGCGTGATCATCTGGAGCGCGGCTGTCGCGGGCCTTGCCGGCCACGCACGTTTTCGCCGGGGCGGCGCCACGCCTGCCCGGAACGAGCTACCTGCGCTTTGGCCGACTGCCCGCCGAGGTGGTGTTGCAGCGACTGGAGCGCCTGGGCGTGGCGGCGTCTTCCGGCGCGGCCTGCTCGGCCGGTGGCAGTGAGCCCTCCCACGTGCTGACGGCCATGGGGGTGCCCCGCGACGAAGCGCTGGCGGCCGTGCGTCTGTCGCTGGGCGAGACAACCAACGCCGCCGACATCGAGCACCTGCTGACCCAGCTGCCGCCGCTGCTGGCGCCGTTGCTGGACGAGGCGCAGCCCCCGTTATCCCCTTTGATCCCATCCACCGGAGCCCCGACATGAAAGTAATGATCCGCAAGGACGCCAAAGGCGTGCTCAGCGCCTATGTGCCCAAGAAGGACCTGGAGGAGCCCATCGTCGCGATGGACCGGCCCACGATGTGGGGTGGGCTCGTCACGCTGGGCAATGGCTGGCAGCTCGACCTGCCGGCCATGCCCCCGGAGACGACCTTGCCGGTCACCGTCGAAGCCAAGCGCATCGCTTCGGCCGAGCGCGACTGAGGCGTGGCCGATCATGGCGTTCACCGAATCCCAATTGAGTATGGCCGGCGACCTGCTGCGCTCCGCATGCACCTTGCACGAAGCCGTCACCTTGTGGCGCGAGCGACATCCGAAAGTCCGCGCCATGCTATTGGACGCGGCTGACCTGCGCAGCGAGACCCCCGTGCTTCGGCAGGGTCGCCGCAGCGTCTACCTGGTCGCCACGCAGGGTCACTGCTGGCATGTCACGCAACGGCCCGAGGAGGCTGACGCGCTCATTCTTTCGCAGGACTGAAGTGGGGGAACTTCCACATGGACATCGAGACCATCTCCCTGGCCGAACCCGATGTGACCGCCCGCGAGGACGACCTGATCGGCGCCGTGCTGCGCTCCGCCCATTGGGCCGACGGGCCCATGCTCGACGCTTTCGAACGGGCCTTCGCAGGCTGGTGCGGCCGTGCCCATGCGGTGGCGGTGGCCAGCGGCACGCTGGGCACCTGGATTGCCTTGCGCGCGCTGGGCATCGGCCCGGGCGACGAGGTGGTGTGCGCGGCGCACACCTGGCACCAGGTGGCCCAGGCGATCACGCTGGCGGGCGCCACGCCGGTCTTCGCCGACATCGACTACTGGAGCGGCTGCCTCAGCGTGGACAAGGCCGCGCCGAAGATCGGCCCACGAACACGCGCCATCCTGGCAGGCAACACCAACGGCCACCCGGCAGCGTGGAGGCCGCTGCGCGCGCTGGCCGATGCGCATGGCCTGCGGCTGATCGAAGACAGCACCGAAGCGCTGGGGTCGCGTTACCTCGGCCAGCCGGTGGGCGGGTTCGGCGACGTGTCGGTGTTCGATTTTTCGCCCCCCTCGCCGCTGTGCACTGGAGAGGGCGGCATGCTGGTGACCGACGATGAATTGCTGGCCCATGAACTGCGCTACCTGCGGCAGCGTCGCCTGAGCGACCGGGCCTCGCTGTCCGTGGGGTCGTGGGTGCCTCTGCAGGCCGGCATGAGCAGCATCACCGCCGCGCTGGGGCTGGCGCAGCTGGCCGGGCTGGACGAGCGCCTGGCCCGGCGCAAGCAGGTCGAGGCCTGGTACCACGAGCAGATGCAGAGCTTCGAGGGCATCAAGCCGCCCTACCTGGCCGACGACGTGGACGAGGTGCACTGGATGCTCTACGTCGTTCACCTGGGCAAGCGCTTCACCGCGAGCGCCCGCGCAGCCACGCCGGGCGAGCTGGCCCTGGGCTGGGCGCACAGCGCGCGCTTTTACACCACGGCCGCCAAGATCGAACAGCTGCCGTTCAACGAGCTGCCGGAAATCGCCTTCGTGGGCCGCT
>DATKFT010001083.1:0-1840 GCA_035544335.1 Pseudorhodoferax sp. | reverse complement strand
GCGCGAATGGCGGCAGGCAGGGGGAAGTTCTTGGGCATGGAAGCTCGGTGGTGCAATGGGAGCGCCATGCTCGGGCCACAGGACTTACTGGCGTCTTACCGGGCCTGCCCGGCCTGGGGGGAATGCCCCGGATGCCCCGGCGCGGCCGCCCGGGCCTTCAGGCCGCCGGAAAGTCCAGCAGCACGCCCAGCCCGCGTCCGTCCAGCCCGTCCTCGAAGCGCAGCGTGGCGCCGTGCAGCGTCGCGGTGCGGGCCACGATGGACAGGCCCAGGCCATTGCCGCTCTGGCCCGTGCCCAGCACGCGGAAGAAGCGCTCGCCCAGGCGCGCACGGTCGGCCGGGGCGACGCCGGGGCCGTCGTCGCGCACGGCCAGGCGCACACCGCCATCGGCGCGCGGCTGCGCTGCCAGATGGATGCGGCCGCCCGGCCGGCCGTAGCGCACGGCGTTGTCCAGCAGGCTGCGCAGCGCGCTGGCCAGCAGGGCCGGCTCGGCCTGCAGCGTGGCGACGCCGACCTCCTGCGTGATGGCCATGCCGCGGGCCTGGACGGCGCTGCGGTCCAGGCCGTCGAACAGTGCGGCCAGGTCCACGCGCTGGCGCGCCAGGCTGGCGTGTTCGGGGTCGAGCCGGGCCAGTGCGAGCAGGCTTTCGACGAGCGCCGTGCAACGGTCCACATCCGCGCGCAGCGCCTGCAGCGCGTCGGCGGGAGCCGCCTGTTGGCGCTCGATCAGCTGCACGCGCATGCGCAGCGCGGCCAGCGGCGTGCGCAGCTCGTGCGCGGCATCGGCCGTGAAGCGGCGCTCCGATTCCAGGGCCTGGCCGAGCCGGCCCAGCAGCGCGTTCAGCGCATCGAGGATGGGTCGCAGCTCGCGCGGCTGGCCGGCCTCGGCCACGGGCGACAGGTCCTGCGGCGACTTGGCCGCGATGCCGGCGGCCGTGCGCTCCAGCGGCGCCAGCTGGCGCCGGATCGCGCACCAGCACACGGTGGCGAGCAGCAGCAGCAGCGCCAGGGCGGGCCAGGCCAGCTTCTCGGCCATCTCCTCCAGCAGGTCCAGCCGCTCCTTCCAGGGCTGGCCGACCTGGGCCGTGAGGCCGCTGCGCGCATCGCGCTCGACATAGACGTGCCAGTAGGCGCCATCGATCCAGACGTTGGCGTGGAAGTCGCGGCGCTTGTCGGCCTGCACGAAGGGCTGGGCGGGCGCGTCCTCGGCGCGGCTGCGGATGCGCCCGTCGGGGTCGACCAGCTGGTAGTAGAGCTTGAGCCGGCTCTCGCCTGCGAGCGCGGCGCCCGCGCGGGCGGTCGTGCCCTGGCCCTGCGCGGCGGCGCCCAGCGCCAGGGCCAGCCGGGCGGTTTCCTCCATGGCCTCGTCGAAGACTTCGCTGGATTCGTGCCAGGCCACACCGACCACGATGGCCAGGCTGACCAGCCAGGCCGTGATGCTGGCGCCCAGCACCCAGGCCAGCAGCCGCCGGCGCAGCGAATAGGCGCGCTTCACAGCGCGGCCAGCCCGTAGCCTTGGTTGCGCACGGTCGTGATGAAGCCGCTGCCCAGCTTCTTGCGCAGGTTGTAGATGTGGACCTCGATGGTGTTGCTCTCCACCTCTTCGCCCCAGCCGTACAGCGCCTCTTCGAGCTGCGCGCGCGACAGGATCTGGCCGGGCCGGCGCATCAGCGCACGCAGCACGGCGAACTCGCGCGCCGTGAGCGCCAGGGCGGAGCCGTCCCGCGTCACCTGCTTGGCAGCGGTGTCCAGGACCACGGTGCCGTGGCGCAGCTCGGTCGAGCCCTGGCGCGCCTCGCGCCGCAGCAGTGCGCGGATGCGGGCCGACAGCTCGGGCAGG
>DATKFT010001082.1:0-1573 GCA_035544335.1 Pseudorhodoferax sp. | reverse complement strand
TTCTGGGGCGACAGCATGGTGGCCGCGCCGCAGCTCGTGCAGCACGGCCGGCTCGACTACCTGGTGTTCGACTACCTGGCCGAGACCACGATGGCCATCCTGGCCGCGGCACGCGCCAAGAAGCCCGAGCTGGGCTATGCGACGGATTTCGTGGACATCGCCATGCGCCCGGTGCTGGCCGAGATCAAGCGCCAGGGCATCCGCGTGATCAGCAATGCCGGCGGCATCAACCCCCTGGGCTGCGCCGCGGCCCTGCAGGCGCTGGCCGCATCCCAGGGCATCGCGCTGCGCATCGCGGTGGTCGAGGGCGACGACGTGAGCGCACAGATGCCGGCCCTGCGTGCGGCCGGCACGCGCGACATGTACACGGGCGAGGCCCTGCCCGAGAAGGTGCTGAGCGCCAATGCCTACCTGGGTGCCACGCCCATCGCGGCCGCGCTGGCAGCCGGCGCCGACGTGGTGATCACGGGCCGCTGCGTGGACAGCGCCGTCACGCTCGGTGCGCTCCTGCACGCCTTCGGCTGGGCGCTGGACGACTACGACCGCCTCGCCTCGGGCAGCCTGGCCGGCCACATCATCGAGTGCGGCTGCCAGGCCACGGGCGGGCTGCACACCGACTGGGAGGACATTCCGGACTGGGCGCACATGGGCTACCCCATCGTGGAATGCAGCGCCGATGGCAGCTTCGTCGTGACCAAGCCGGCCGGCACGGGCGGCCGGATCCTGCGGGCCAACGTGGCCGAACAGCTGCTCTACGAGATCGGCGACCCGGGCGCCTACCTGCTGCCCGACGTGCGCTGCGAATTCCGCTTCGTCGAGATCACGCAGCTGGACGCAGAGCGCGTGCGCGTGGGTCCGGCCCGCGGCAGCGCGCCCACGCCGCACTACAAGGTGTCCGCCACCCAGCTCGACGGCTTCCGCTGCGCGGGCAGCATGGTGTTCATCGGCATCGCCGCGGCGAGGAAGGCACAGCGCACGGGCGAGGCCATCCTGCAGCGCACGGGCGAGCTGTTGCAGGCGCAGGGCCAGCCGCCGTTCACAGCGACGCGCATCGAGGTGCTGGGTGCCGAGACGCTGTACGGCCCGCATGCGCGCACGGCCGCCGCGCGCGAGGTGATGCTGCGCGTGGTCGCCAACCATGTCGACCGGAACGCGCTGGCCCTGTTCGCACGCGAGATCGCGCCCGCAGGCACCTCCTGGGCGCCCGGAACGACCAGCCCGGGCGGCGGGCGGCCCGCGGTGTCGCCGCTGGTCAAACCCTTTGCCTTTCTGCTGGACAAGCGCAGCGTACCGGTGGGCCTGTGGCTGGACGGCCAGCGCCGCTCGGTGGAGGTGGGAGTCGGCATGGAGAGCGCAACCGCCGCGCCGGCACCGCTGCCGCCCCCCTGGCAGGCGCCCGACGAGCCGTCCGAGGAGCTGCGGCTCATCGATCTGGCCTGGGCCCGCAGCGGCGACAAGGGAGACATCGCCAACATCGGCATCGTGGCACGCCGGCCCGAATGGCTGGCGCTGCTGTGGGAGCGGCTCACGCCCGAGGTGGTCGCGGCCTACTTCGCGCACCTGGTGCGCGGGC
>DATKFT010001081.1:0-2509 GCA_035544335.1 Pseudorhodoferax sp. | reverse complement strand
GCATACCAGTCGTGCCACTGGTGGTAGTCGTAGTGCTCGCCGTCCACGTGCACGACCTGGGTGATCGCGAGGTGGTACTTGAGCGCGAACGCGAAGTCACGCTCGTCGTGCGCGGGCACGCCCATGACCGCGCCGTCGCCGTAGCCCATCAGCACGTAGTTGCCGACCCACAGCGGCACGTCCTGGCCGCTGATCGGGTGCGTCACGGTCAGGCCCGTGGCCATGCCTTCCTTCTCGCGCAGCGCGAGCTCGGCCTCGGTGGTGCCGCCCTTCTTGCACTGCTCGATGAAGGCGGCCAGCGCCGGATTCGTGGCAGCGGCATGGGTGGCCAGCGGGTGCTCGGGTGCCACGGCGCAGAAGGTCACGCCCATGATGGTGTCGGCCCGCGTGGTGAACACGTACATGCGGCCGTCGCCGATCAGCTGGCCCTGGGCGTCGTGGATGCCGTGCGTGAACGCGAAGCGCACGCCTGCGCTCTTGCCGATCCAGTTCTCCTGCATCAGCTTGACACGCTCGGGCCAGCCGGGCAGCTTGTTCTGCACGTGGTCCAGCAGTTCCTCGGCGTAGTCGGTGATCTTGAGGTAGTAGCCCGGGATCTCGCGCTTCTCGACCACGGCGCCCGTGCGCCAGCCCTTGCCGTCGATGACCTGCTCGTTGGCCAGCACGGTCTGGTCCACGGGGTCCCAGTTGACGACCTGGGTCTTGCGGTAGGCGATGCCCTTTTCGAGCATCTTGAGGAACAGCCACTGGTTCCACTTGTAGTAGCTGGGGTCGCAGGTGGCGACCTCGCGCGACCAGTCGATGGCCAGCCCCATCGCCTGCATCTGCTTCTTCATGTAGGCGATGTTGTCGTAGGTCCACTGGGCCGGCGGCACGCCGTTCTTGAGCGCCGCGTTCTCGGCCGGCAGGCCGAAGGCGTCCCAGCCCATGGGCATCAGCACGTTGTAGCCGCTCATGCGCAGCTGGCGCGTGAGCATGTCGTTGATCGTGTAGTTGCGCACATGGCCCATGTGCAGCTTGCCGCTGGGGTAGGGCAGCATGGAGCAGGCGTAGAACTTGGGCTTGGCCTGGTCTTCGGTCACGCGGTAGGCGTCGCGGGCGGACCAGTGGTCTTGCGCTGCGCGCTCAACGTCGATGTGGTTGTATTTCTCTTGCACGGTGCTGCGGCCCCAAGGGCCGGACAAGGTGGCCGGACGAGCCGGATGGCCGGAATCAACCGACGATTTTAGGGCCCCGGCCCGCCGGTGCCGCAAGCAGCCCACAAGCCCGCAGGCGGTACTGCGCCATCGGCACCCGGTTGCCCGGCCGCCGCGCGGGGAAAAGCCGCGCTGCGTATGCTTGGCACCCTCTGTGGCAGTGCGCCGCAGACGTTCCGCCATCGCCAGCCCGGACTTGCGCAGGAACGGATACGGACATCCCCGGGCATGCCGCTATCGCGCGGCAGGTTTTTCCGCGCCCTGGAGTTTTCTCTTGCTGAACTGGTCTTTGATTTCCGGCTGGGATCCCGTCATGCAGGCCCTGGCTGCGCTGTGCGCGCTGGTGCTGCTGGCCCGCTCCGCGGGTTTTGTCGTGCAATGGCTGCTGTTGCGCGTGCTGCCGCGCATGCGCAGCACGCTGGTGGAGATGGAGTGGGCCCAGGTGCTGCTGCACGACAGCGTGCTGCAGCGGCTGGCCAAGGCCGTGCCTTCGCTGGTCATGCAGTCCGGCGTGCAGGCCATACCGCAGCTGCAGCCGCAGTGGGCCACCCTGATCCTGAACCTGGCCATCGCCTGCACCATCTACCACGTGGCCCGCGTGATCAGCGCCCTGCTCAATGCCATGAACGAGGCGCACGACCTCAAGGAAGAGCGCAAGGCCACGCAGGCGCACTCGATCAAGAGCTATGTGCAGCTGGGCAAGCTGCTGGTGTTCCTGATCGCCATCGTGCTCATCGTCGCCACCCTGGTGGACCGCTCGCCGCTGCTGCTGCTGTCCGGCCTGGGCGCGGCCTCGGCCGTGCTGATGCTGATCTTCAAGGACACCATCATGTCCTTCGTGGCCGGCGTGCAGCTGGGCTCCAACGACATGCTGCGCGTGGGCGACTGGATCGAGATGCCCCAGGTCGGCGCCGACGGCTTCGTGATCGACATCGCGCTGCACACGGTCAAGGTGCAGAACTGGGACAAGACCATCACCACCATTCCGACCTGGCGGCTGATGAGCGACAGCTACAAGAACTGGCGCGGCATGTTCGAATCGGGCGGGCGCCGCATCCGCCGCTCGCTGCACATAGACGCCCACACCATCCGCCTGCTGACGGCAGAGCAGCGGCAGAAATTGTCATTGCTCGAGCCCCTCAAGGACTATTGGAGCAGTGATGGCGGCCTGCGCATGGCCGACGCGCCGGCGGGCAGCGAGATGGCAGCGCAGCATCTGAGCAATCTGGCCGCGTTCAAGGCCTATGCATACGCCTACCTGCTGCGCCATCCGCACATCCACAAGACGCCGAACATGTTCCTGCTGGTGCGCA
>DATKFT010001080.1:0-6557 GCA_035544335.1 Pseudorhodoferax sp. | reverse complement strand
TGGGCCTGGCCGCCCGCGGCGCGGATGGCCGCGGCCAGGGCCTCGACGCGCTCGGCCGAGCGGCCCGTGAGCGCCACGGCCAGCCCGCCGCGCGCGAAGCGCCTGGCCACAGCCGCGCCCAGGCCCGCCTCGGCGCCGACGCCACCGACCCAGGCCAGGCCGTTCTCGTTCGATGCATTGCCCATCGTTCGTCCCTTTCTGTGCGTGCGCCGACCCGCCCTGCCCCTCAGGGCTGCACGAACCAGGCGTGGGCCAGGCTCGCGCGCGTGCCGCCCGCGTGCACGCCCCAGCCCTGCAGGTTCCTGGCGGCCACGGTCACGTTGGGGTTGGCGCCCAGCTCGATCGAGGCCACGTCCTCGTGCACCAGCTGCTGGAAGCGCAAGAACAGCGCCTTGCGCTTGGCCACATCGGGCTCGGACGCGGCGTCCTCGAGCAGCTGGTCGACCTGCGCGTTGACATAGTGCGGCGCGTTGGAGAACGGCAGCCCGATCTTGAAGTTCTTGGACCAGAACACGCGCTGCACGCCGATGCTGGGGTCGAAGATGTTGGTCAGATTCTCCAGCGTGATGTCGAAGGCGCGGTCGGTGTAGGTGCGCGTGACGTAGGTCGCGAAGTCCAGGCTTTGCAGTTCGGCGTCGATGCCCACGCGCGCGAGCGAGGCCTTCACGAAGTCGGCCGCACGCTTGTCCTGGAAGGGGTTGAACAGCAGCCGGACCGCGAAGCGCTTGCCGTCGGCCTTCCTGGGGTAGCCCGCCGCGTCCAGCGCCGCCTCGGCCGCCTTCTGGTCGTAGGGATAGGGCTTGATCGCCGGGTTGTGGAACGGCGAGGCCACGCCGATCGGCGAGGCCGAGGGCACGCCGTAGCCATACCACACGGTCTTGCGGAAGGCCTCCAGGTTCAGCGCCTGGGCCACGGCCTTGCGCACTTCCTTGCGCTTGAAGGGCTCGGAGTCGAAGTTGAAGTAGATCTGCATGTGGTCGCCCACATAGGGCCAGGCCGTGGTGTCCACCGCGAGCCTGGCCAGGCCCTTGAAGCGCTCGATGTCCGACAGCGGGATCGCCTTGTTGCCCAGCTGCACCTCGCCCGACTCCAGCGCCAGCGCACGCGCGGCCGCGTCGGGAATGAAGCGCGCCACGATGGCGTCCAGGTAGGGGCGCGGCTGGTCCCAGTAGTTCGGGTTGCGCTCCAGGCGTGCGTGGCTGCCGCGCACCCATTCCTTGAACACGAAGGGGCCGGTGCCCACGGGCGCGTTGTTGAGCGGATTGGTCGCGATGTCCTTGCCCTCGTAGAGGTGCCTGGGAATGATGGGCGACTCGGCCGCGTCCAGCGCCGTCAGCAGAAAGGGCGCGGGCCTGGCCAGCTGCAGCACGACCGTGTAGGCATCGGGTGTCTGGATGTCCTTGACGTTGGCGAAGGTCACGCGGCCGCGCGGATGCACCTCCTTGAGCGTGCGGATCGAGAAGGCCACGTCGGCCGCGCTGAAGTCGCGCCCGTCGTGCCACTTGACGCCCTTGCGCAGCGTGAAGGTGTACGAGAGGCCATCGGGCGTGAGCTTCCAGGCCGTGGCCAGCGCGGGCACGGGCTGCAGCTGCAGGTCGTAGTTGAGCAGGCCCTCGACCACCTTGGGGCCCAGCTCGGTGCTGCCGCCGGCCGTGGTGGTCAGCGGGATGAAGGCCGCGGGCTCGGGCGTGACGATCCAGTTCAGCGTGCCGCCGCGCTGCGGGGTCTGTGCGCGCGCGGTCTCGCCCAGCGAGCCCAGCATGAACACCAGGGACAGGGACTGCAGCGTGGCGGCCAGGCGGGGCAGCAGGCGGCGCGCGGGCGGCGGGGTGATCGGGGACGCGGCAAAAGGCATGGCGGCGGTGGGTCTCGAAAAAGGATGCGAAAAATGATGCGAAGAAGGACGCGAGGGCAGGAAGCGAAGGAAGCGGCAAAGGCTTGCGAACAAGGCGTGGCGGCCTGCCCTATCGGCCCCGGCCGTGGCGTGCATCCTTGCCCAGGCCCGCGCCAGCGTCAAAGAAGCAAACAGCATGTGGTACTGCGTTTATTGCGCGGCGCCGCGCCGCGATCTGTGCAATGCTGGCCGCGCTCTTCGACACCACCTGCCCGCACCATGACGCTTGCCCCACCCGCCGGAGCCCTCGTGGGCGTGGACCGCTTCGCCTCGCCGCTGGACTTTGCCGACAGCCCGCTGTCGCGCGCGCTGCGCCAGCCGCTGCTGCTGGGCCTGTTCCTGCCGATCCAGGCCGGCGGCTGGAGCGCCTCGACGCTGCCGCGCACCACCGACTGGCGCTGGGAGTACAACCGCGACCTCGTGCTGCAGGCCGAGGCCCTGGGCCTGGACATGGTGTTCGCGCTGTCGCAGTGGCTGCCCAAGGGCGGCTACGGCGGCGTCTTCGACGGCCAGGCGCTGGATGCCTTCCAGACCACGGCCGCGCTGACGGCCATCACGCAGCGCATCCTCCTGGTCTCCACGGTCCACGTGCTGTACGGGCCGCTGCACCCGCTGCACCTGGCCAAGTGGGGTGCGACGCTGGACCACATCTCGGGCGGGCGCTGGGGCATCAACCTCGTGACGGGCCACCGCGCCGTGGAGCACCAGGCCTTCGGCCGTGCGCGCATCGAACACGATGCGCGCTATGCGCTGGCGGCCGAGTTCATCGAGGTCGTGCAGCAGCTGTGGTCCAGCGACGTGCCCTTCTCGTTCCAGGGCCAGTCGCCCTGGCAGCTGGCCGACGCCTTCGTCACGCCCAAGCCCCGCTACGGCCGGCCCCTGCTGGTCAACGCCACGGGCTCGGACGCGGGCATCGCATTCGCGGCGCGCTACAGCGACGTGGTGTTCATCACGAGCCCGGGCGCATCGGACTTCGCGCGCGCGATCGAGGTCTTGCCGGCGCATGCGGCCCGCATCCACGCAGCCGGGCGCGCGCAGGGCCGCCAGGTGCGCACGCTGCTCAACCCCATGGTGATCAGCCGCGAGACCGAACGCGAGACGCGCGCCTACTACGACGCCATCGTGGCCCACCAGGACCCGCTGGCACTCCAGGGCTTTCGCGGCGTGGACAGCGATGCCCATGCCTGGAAGGGCCGCGCCGGTGTCGACGCGCCCAGCCGCCGCGCGGTCGGCGGCAACATCGAGGTGGTGGGCACACCCGAGCAGGTGGCCGAGCAGTTCGTGGCGCTGCACCGCGCCGGCATCGACGGCCTGCAGCTGAGCTTCTACGACTTCCAGCCCGACCTGGCCTTCTTCGGCCAGCGCATCCTGCCGCTGCTGCGGCAGGCCGGGCTGCGCTATTGAGCGGTGCGGCGTTGCTGCACTGGCTTCAGCAGCGCGTCGGCCAGGCCCTACGGGCCGTGGATCGCCGTGTGCGGACCCGAGCGGGCCCTTGCTGGCGCCGACGTTCCGCTGGCTGCGTCATTTCTTCTTCTTCCCTTGGTCGTAGTGCCACTTGATGGCGAAGAACATGCACGTGCCGAACACGAGCACCTTGAACACGATGAAGACGATGGGGACCCAATCCATGATTTTGAGCACTTCCAGGCTATTGGCTGACACATGAGAAAAGAGATGCCGAACGCGCACTGCATGCGCGCAAGTGGCAGGACCTCGGTGGACACGGTTTCTTCTGCGCGCCGTGCCGCGCGATGGCGCTGCCAGCTGCATGGGGTGGGCTTGGCCTGCAACCTGGTTCGTCGCAGGCGACGGCGCCGCCGCCATGTGTCGCAGGGCGGCCAGCCGATGTTCTCGCTCCGCACCAGCGCCTGCGCGGCGCAGGACTGTGTTGCGCAGGCAGGCGCGTGGATGGCATCGCGCGGCTGTCCCCCGGCCCCGAAGAGCCCGCGCGCCGCGCGTGTCGCGAGTTCCTCGGGCATGCCGGCACGCGACTGCGGGCCCGCTTCCGTGCGATTCGAAGGGTGAAGGTGGTGAACTGCATGGCGCTGAAGACAGCAGCGTTGAACGCCCGGCAAGCCGTGCTCCCGCTTTCGGGGGCGTCGGTCAACGCGGAATGCGGCGCCAGCGCGCTGCTTCTGTCTGGTGCAGAACTTTGCCAGCCGAAGGGGCTGGATACCAGATTCAGTTCTCTGAAAAAACTACGGATCAGATGGTTCGGCGAGCGCGGCGTAGGCGTAGCGCAGCTGCAGGAAGGCCTCGGTGTCGGGCACGCGCAGGTCATGGCGAAAGGCCGTGAGCGGGGGAAAGGCCGACCAGGGGCCGATGCCCATGGCGGTGTAGGCGGCGATGCTGCGTTCCAGGTCGGCCACGACGAGGCTGATGTGGTGCAGCTTGCGGAAGATGTCGAGTGCAGGCATGGGCAGCGGAACGTGAGGAAATGGATGCGGCTGCGCGCCGCCTTCAGGCGGCGAGCAGCCGGTCCGGGGCGCCATACTCGCTCCACGCGCGCACGCGCGCAGCGCATGCGGGGTCGAGGGTCTCGATCTCGGCGGCCGAGAGGCCGCGCGTGATGAGCACCAGCCCCAGCCGCTTGCCCGCATGGGCCGGCACGGGACGCGGTGGGCTGAACAGCGTGCCCACGCTTTGCACGAGCACGGGAGACGGGCTGTCGCTGGGCTGCACGAAGCCCTTGAGCCGCAGCAGCCGGTCGCCGCAGAAACCGACGAGGTCGTCCAGCCAGAGCGACAGGTGCTCCCAGTCGAGCGCGGGGTCCAGGTCCAGGCGCAGGGTGCGGATGCGCCGGTGGGCCAGCAGCTGCGCGCGCGGTGCGTCGTCCTGCGGCAGCGGCACCACGCCGCACGCCGCGGCCACCGTGGCCGGATCGAAGGCCCGCCGGGCGCGCAGCGCCGGCCCAGCCTCGTCGACCACCACGGCCAGCGGGTTGAGCTGGCGCAGCAGCGCGGTCGCGGCCTGCCGTGGCTCCTCGCCGACCAGGTCGGTCTTGGTCAGCACGATGGCCTGCGCGGCCGCCAGCTGCGCGGCGGCCTCGTCGTGGGTGGCCAGCCAGCGTTCGCCGTGCAGCAGGTCGAAGGTGGCCAGCACGCGCACGTCCCATGCGGGCCCTGGCAGGCGGTGCAACGAGCGCAGGATGGGACCGGGACGCGAGAGGCCGCTGCACTCGAGCACGATGCGCGCGAACGGTGGCTGGCCGCGTGCGGCCCGGTCGGCCTGCAGTGCGCCGATGGTGGCCTGCAGGTCGTTGACCAGCGAGCAGCACACGCAGCCGTTGCTCAGCAGGACCGAGGGCAGGCTCGCGTCGGCCGCCACCACGGCACCGTCGATGTCGATCTGGCCGACCTCGTTGACGATCACGGCGGTGTCGCGCGTGTCAGCCTGGGCCAGGTGCTGCACGAGCAGGCTGGTCTTGCCGCTGCCGAGGAAGCCGCACAGCAGCAACAGTTCGGTGGCCTTCATGCTGCGGCCGGTGTGCGGGCTGCGGCGCCCAGGTCGGCCCGGGCTGCATGGCTCGCCGCGACCATGGCGCGCACGTCGGCCAGCAGCGTGTCCACGTCGTAGACCACGCCGCCGCGGATGGTGTGGCGCAGCGCGCGCTGGCGCATGGGCGCGTTGCCTGCCTCGTCCAGCCGGATCGCGCCGGTGCCGTAGAGCAGCTTGAAGTCGGCCAGCGGGTTGAGGTCGTGCACGAGCAGGTCGGCGGCCTTGCCGACTTCCACCGTGCCGATCTCCTCCTCCAGGCCGAGCAGCTCGGCGCCCTTGAGCGTGGCGGCGCTCAGCACCTCCAGCGGCGTGAAGCCTGCCTCCTGCAGCAGCTCCAGCTCGCGGACGTAGCCGAAGCCGTAGACCTGGTAGACGAAGCCCGAGTCGCTGCCGGTGCTCACGCGCCCGCCCAGGTTCTTGTAGTCGTCGAGGAACTGCATCCAGCGGCGGTACTGCGCCTTCCACTGGATCTCGTCGCCCACGGACCAGCGGTACCAGTAGGCGCCGTGGCCTCCGCGCGAGGGTTCGAAGTAGGTGCGCAGGCCGGCCCAGGTGTAGTCGTCGTGCCACTCGGCGCGGCGCGCGCGCATGGCGTCGCGGTTGGCGTCGTAGATGGCCAGCGTGGGCACGAAGCTGAAGTCCAGCGCGCGGAAGCGCTCGAGCACCTCGCGCCAGCGGGCGCTGCCAGGCGGCGCGGCTTGGTCGAATCCGCAGCCCGCCTGCGAGAAGCGCATGTACTCGTCGGTGTAGTTGTAGTCGCTGGGATAGTGCTGCAGGCTGCGGCCCTCGAACAGCGACTCCGGCACGCCGTAGTAATGCTCCTGGCTCGTGAGGCCCCAGCCCGCGGTGCGCAGCGTGTTCATGCGCGCGACGGCCTGCTGCGAATGGTGACAGCCCGAACGCAGGCCCAGGCCCGCGCATTCGTCGAGCGCGGCCTGCATGATGGCCGGCGGCGCGCCGAAGAATTTGATGCCGTTGGCACCACGCGCCTGCGCCGCGCGCACCCAGGCGCGGCCCTGCTCGGGCGTGTGGATGACCTTCACGAAATCGGCCACGGCCGGGAAGTAGGGATAGGCCAGCAGCCGTGGCGCGGCGATCGCGTGGGTCTCGGCGCGGCGCTGCTGGTCCAGCGTCCAGCCCAGGCCGTTGAAACAGCCCATCTCGC
>DATKFT010001079.1:0-5643 GCA_035544335.1 Pseudorhodoferax sp. | reverse complement strand
GGGCGGCCGTGCGCTGTTCCTGGTTGCCGAGCTCGGGGTGCTCGTGGATGTCGCGGCGCCAGGCGATGACCTGTTGCTCGATGGCCTGCGAGCGCTGCGCGATCAGCGGGTACAGGGCCTGGGCGGCGGCCGGCGGCGGCGGGGTCTGGGCCGCGGCACCTGCGGCATAGAGGGACAGCGTGGCGAGCAGCGTGGGCAGCAGCCGGCGGGCGGAGAGCGCGGAACAGGGCAGAGTGGTGGTCATCGGGACACGAAGAGCAGGGGGAAGGCAGCCAGCTTAGGCTGGCGCTACGATAGGCGTCCAATCCAATCTTGATGCTTTGATCAGCATTGCCTATCGATGAGCATCCCACCCACGAGCGGCCCCGTGCTGCACGAGCGCCTGCTCGCCCGGCTGCGGCTGCGGCACTTGAAGCTCATCGACGCGCTGGCCCACCACGCCCACCTGCGCCGTGCGGCCGAGGCCGTGCACATCAGCCAGCCCGCTGCGACACAGCTGCTGCGCGAACTCGAAGACCTGCTGGGCCTGGCGCTGTTCGAACGCCATGCGCGCGGCATGCGCATCACCGAGGCCGGCCGCGTGCTGGCCCGCCATGCGCGCGTGGCCATCGAGGCGCTCGCGGCCACGGCCGAAGCGCTGGCGCTGCAGGCCGCCCTGCAGCAGCGGCCGCTGCGCGTGGGCGCGATCCTGGCGGCGCTGTCCAGCGTGCTGCGGCCGGCGCTGCCGGCCCTGCGCGCACAACACCCGGACCTGCGCCTGGCAATCGAGGAGGCCAGCATCGAGCGCCTGCTGGCCGGTCTGCAGGGCGGCGCGCTGGACCTCGTGCTGCTGCGCCAGCTCCTGCCCACGCCCGAGGGCTGCCGCTTCGAGCCGCTGCGGGCCGACCGCATGGTGGTGCTGGCCGGTGCCGGCCATCCCTGGAGCGGCCGCAAGCGTCTGCGCCTGCGCGACCTGGCGCAGGCGCGCTGGGTGTTGCCGCCGGCGCATTTCGCGGTGCGCCAGGCGCTGGACGCGGCCTTCGCACAGGAAGAGGCCCGGCCCATCGCGCACACCCTCCAGGTGCTGGTGCCGGAGCTGCTGCCCACGGTGCTGGCCGAGCCCGGCGTGCTGGCGCCCGTGCCGCAGTCCACGCTGGACCGGATCGCCGGCGCCAGCGTGCAGGTGCTGCCGCTGGAGCTGCACGCGCCGCTGGAGCCGCTGGGCATGCTCTACCGCAAGGCCGACGGTGCCGACGACGGCCCGCTGGCGCCGCTGGTCGGCTTGCTGCGCGCGCAGGCCGCCGCATAATCCTGCCCCCGGCGGCGCACAGCGCGTTGCCGCACCGCATCCGAGTTCCCGCCATTTCGCCTCCCGCCCCATCCCCCTGCGTCCCCGCGGACGCCGCCGCGGCCGTGGCCGCCTTCGACCGTGTGCTTGCGCGCGCGGCCGGCCTGCGCGCGCGCGAAGGCCAGCGCCAGATGGCCGAGTGCGTGGCCCGCACCTTCGCCACCGGCCAGCTGGGCCAGGTCGAGGACGGTGAGGAGCCCGAGCGCGCGATCGCCGTGATCGAGGCCGGCACGGGCGTGGGCAAGTCGCTGGCCTATGCGGCGCCGGCCATCGCGCTGGCGCTGTCGCGCAAGACCCGCGTGCTGATCTCCACGGCCACCGTGGCGCTGCAGGAGCAGCTCGTGCTGAAGGACCTGCCGGCCCTGGCGGCCGCCATGGACGAGCCCTTCCGTTTCGCGCTGGCCAAGGGGCGTGGGCGCTACGTCTGCAAGCTCAAGCTCGCGCGCCAGGCCGGCGAAAACGGTGAGGGGGGCGGCGGCGAGGACGACTTGTTCGCCGACGAGGGCGGCGACGACGGCAGCGGCCTGCCGCCCGGCTCCGACGCCGAGCGCCAGGCCCGGCTGCAGTTCTACGGCGCGCTGTCCAAGAGCCTGGGGCGCGACTGGGACGGCGACCGCGACAGCCTGGCCCAGCAGCCCGCGCCCGAGGCCTGGTGGCCCGTGGCGGCCGAGGCCAGCTCGTGCACGGGCAAGCACTGCCCCGTGTTCAACGGCTGCAGCTATTTCGAGAAGCGGCGCGAACTGGTCGGCGCCCAGGTCATCGTGGTCAACCACGACCTGCTGCTGGCCTCGCTGGGCGGGCGCAACCTGCCCGCGTTGGACAACAGCCTGCTCGTGCTCGACGAGGCCCACCACCTGCCCGCGGTGGCGCTGGACCGCTTCGCCTGCAGCATGGACCTGGCGGCCACGGCCTGGATCGAGAGCCTGGGCGCGCGCTGCAAACGCATCGGCGCGCTGATGCTGGTGTCCGAGGCGGCCGACGCGCCGCGCCAGGCCGCGCAGCTGCAGCAGAGCCTGGTGGACCTGCAGCGGCTGGTGCTCGATGTCTACGCGGCCGAGTTCGCCGAGGCCCGCGAAGGCCCGGACGGCAGCCGCGTGCGCGTGCCCGATGGCCGCCTGCCCGCGCTGCTGCAAGAGCCGCTGGAGCTGGTCTGTGCCATGGCCGACAGCTTTCTGGCCGCGCTGTCGGGTGTGGCCAAGGCCTTGCGCGCGCAGATCCGCGACCTGCCCGACGAGGCGCGCCGCCTGTCGGTGCTGTACGCCCAGCTCGGCATGCTGACGCCGCGGCTCGAGCAGGTGCATGCCACGGCCCAGCTGCTGCTGCAGGAGCAGCCCGCCACGGCGGCGCCCGTGGCCAAGTGGTTCAGCCTGCACGGCGGCGGCGTGCGCGGCCCGCGCGTGCGCGCCCATGCCAGCCATGTGCTGCCGGGCGGCAGCCTGCGTGCCCAGCTGTGGAGCGGTGCGCGCGCGGTGGTCATGAGTTCGGCCACGCTGCGCGCGGGCGACGCCTTCGACTTCTTCCTGCGTGAGGCGGGCCTGGCGGGCGACGAGGCCGTGAGCACGCTGGCCGTGGCCAGCCCCTTCGACTACCCGCGCCAGGGCCGCTTCGTGGTCGTGGAGACGCGCGCCGACCCCAAGGACGCCGCGCGGTTCACGCCCGAGATGGTGGGCCTGCTGCTGGCCGACCTGGCCACCGTGCAGCGCGGCGCGCTCGTGCTGTTCACCTCGCGCGAGCAGATGCGCCAGGCCGTGGCCGCGCTGACGCCCGCGCTGCGCGCGCTGGTGCTCGTGCAGGGCGAGCTGCCGCGCACCGTGCTGCTGGAGCGTCACCGTGCGGCCGTGGCCGCGGGCGGCCCGTCCATCGTGTTCGGCCTGCAGTCCTTCGGCGAGGGCATGGACCTGCCTGGCGCGCAGTGCGAGCAGCTGTTCATCACCAAGCTGCCGTTCGCCTCGCCCGACGACCCGGTCGGCGAGACGCGCGCGGCCTGGCTGCGTGCGAATGGCCGCGACGCCTTCTCCGAGCTCGTGCTGCCGGCCACGGCCATGCGGCTGGCGCAATGGGCCGGCCGCGCGATCCGCACCGAGGACGACCAGTGCGCCATCCACTGCTACGACCGGCGCCTCGTGGCCACGGCCTTCGGCCGGCGGCTGCTGGCCGCGCTGCCACCGTTTGCGCGCTGGCGGCGCGATGTGCAGGGGCAGCTGCATCCGCTGGGGTGATTTCGGCGGTTTTGTACACTGCCGACCCTTTCCGATCCGACGCACATGCCGCCGCGGCCTGTGCCTGAAACGATGCGCCTCCTGACCCGCTGGTTCTCCGTCCTGCTGTACTGCAGCCTGCTGGCCCTGACCGCCTGCGGGCCGGGGGACGACAAGAAGGACGATGGCCCGGCGGTGAGCGCGCCTGCGATCACCACGCAGCCGGCCTCGGCGCAGAGCGATGGCAACGCGGTCGAGCTGCGCGTGGTGGCCACGGGCGGCGGCCTGTCCTACCAGTGGCAGCGCGACGGCAACAACATCGCGGGCGCGACCTCGTCCTCCTACCGCACGGCCGTCGCCGGTGCCTACCTGGTCATCGTGCGCAACAGCCTGGGCGAGGTGCGCAGCGCCACGGCCCAGGTCACGGTGTCGGTGGACCCCGTCATCGTCGTGCAACCGGCCTCGGCCAGCGTGACGGGCGGGGGCAGCACGCGCCTGGCGGTCGTGGCCACGGGCCAGGGCCTGTCCTACCAGTGGTTCCGCGGCAGCGTGGCCATCAACGGCGCCACGGCCGCGGCCTACACGGCGAACGCGGCCGACCGCTACTACGTCGTGGTGTCCAGCAGCCGCGCGGGCGCCAAGCCCGTGACGAGTGGCACCGTGACGCTGACGGTGCTGGGCGGCGCGCAGGCCCCGCAGATCGGCACACAGCCGACGGCGCAGTCCGTCATCGCGGGCCGGCTGGCCTGGTTCGCCGTGACCGCCACGGGCACCGACCTGCAGTACGCCTGGTACAAGGACGGCGTGCAGATCGCCGGCGCCACCGACCGCGCCTATGTGCTGCCCGCAGCCGCCAGCGTGAACCAGGGCGCCTACCATGTGGTCGTGCGCAACAGCGAGGGCATGACCTCCAGCGTTCCCGTGCAGCTCACGGTGCTGCCCGTCGGCGACGGCAGCAACACCGACGCCGTGGTGGCGGCCGCGAGCGACTTTCTGGGCACGCTGAGCGCCGCGCAGAAGGCACCGGCCGGCGCGCCCTACGCCACCGGAACCGCGGTGTTCACGGCTTCGCTGGCCACGGCGCGCGCCTGGCTGGCCCAGCCCGGCGTGCACCAGGGCCTGCGCATGAACAGCCAGCTGTCGACCAGCCAGCTGGCGGCTGCCGAGCGGCTCATCGCGACGGCGCTGAGCACCGACGGCGCGACCATGGTGTCGGAGATCCGGCTGTCCGACGGCGTGTACGCACGGCTGCGCAACGACAACAACGCGGGCACGGACGCCTACAGCATCGCGATCTTCGGCACGCCGTCGAGCACTGCGCCCTGGGCGCTGCAGATCAGCGGCCACCAGCTCGTGCACAACATCGCCTACAACACGCCGCAGGTCAGTGCCACGCCCATGGTCATCGGAGCGCGTCCGCCGCACTGGGCTGTCAACAGCGCCGGTGTCACGGTGACCAACAACAGCGCAACGACTTCGGGCACGCCGCACGCGGCGCTGGAAACGCAGCGCGCCGCCGTGGCGGCATTGGCAGCCGCACTGCGCGGCGACGCCGGCACCTCGGCCGCCGCACGGCTGCCGGTGGCCGTGAGCAACTTGCTGATGGCGCCCAGCCAGGCCGGCGATCCCGCCTACCGCAGCACGGCCTATCCGACCGGCACCAACAACCGGGGGGTGCTCGTGGGCCAGCTCAGCGCCACGCAGCAGGCGGCCGTGAAGGCCATGGTCGAGGCCTGGGTCAAGACCCAGGCGGCCGACGTGGCGCAGAAGCTGCTGGACACCTATCTGTCCAGCGATGCGCTGGCTGCGACCTACGTGGCCTATGGCAACGGCGTGGGCGGCAGCCCCGATTTCGACGCCTACCCGAACGCCAAGGCCTTGCCAGCCAATGCCGCGAATTCGTACCTGCGCATTGACGGTCCGCGGCTGTGGATCGAGTTCCTGGTGCGCTCCGAAGGCAATGTGGGCAGTGACCTGTCCGCGCAGGTCTACTACACCAGCGTGTGGCGCGACAAGACTGCCGACTACGGCGGGCGTTACTGACGGGAACGGGGCCCGCCGCCAGTGCGGGCGCGCAACAGCCCGTGCGGCCCCGCAAGGCCGGCACCGCGCTGCGTG
>DATKFT010001078.1:0-4134 GCA_035544335.1 Pseudorhodoferax sp. | reverse complement strand
TCGCACGCCGTGATGTCGGGCCAGTTCATGGCCGAGCAGACGCTGCATCTGCCCGCAGCGAGCCAATACAATCCTGCCGCAAGTCCGCTGGCGATTCTGAGCCGCCTGACAGGACGCACCCTCATCTGACCCCGCCCACCTGACACCGCCGAACGGTGACGTTCGGCGGTTTGCTTTTGGAGACCCGAACAATGACAACCTTTCCCGTGACCAGGCGCGGCTTTGATGCGCTCAAGGCCGAGCTGCACCGCTTGAAGACGGTCGACCGTCCGGGCGTGATCAATGCCATCGCCGAGGCGCGTGCCCAGGGCGACCTGTCGGAAAACGCGGACTACGACGCCGCCAAGGACCGCCAGGGCTTCATCGAAGGCCGGATCCAGGAGATCGAAGGCAAGCTGTCGGTGGCCTCGGTCATCGATCCGGCCGAACTCAACGCGGGCGGCAAGGTGGTGTTCGGTGCCACCGTGGACCTGGAAGACGAGGACAGCGGCCAGGCCGTGACCTACCAGATCGTCGGCGAGGACGAGGCCGACCTGAAGCAGGGCCGCATCAACATCTCCAGCCCGATCGCGCGTGCGCTGATCGGCAAGGGCGAGGGCGACAGCGCCGAGGTGCAGACGCCGGGCGGCGTGAAGCACTACGAAGTCGTCGCAGTGCGCTACATCTGACATGCCATTGCCCCCACGCGCAACGCGTTGCGTACCGCAGGCCCCCAGGGGCATGCGTCACGGCCTTCGGGCGGCCGGGGGGCACTGAGCCATGCGCGCGCGCCTGCCGCTGCTGGCCGCCGCCCTGTGGTGGGGCAGCCTCACCGCCTTGTTCTGGATCGTGCCGCTGCTGTTCATGCAGTTGCCAAGCCCGGCGTTGGCCGGCGGCGCCGCGGCCCGCCTGTTCAGCGCCCAGACCTGGGCGACGCTGGGCTGCTGCCTGCTGATCCTGGTGGCCTCGCGGCCGCGCGATGCCGAACGCATGGCGGACTGGGCCCGGCCTGTGCTGTCCTGGGTGCTGGGCGGCCTGCTGCTGGCCATGCTCGTGGAGTTCGCGGTCGCGCCGCGCATCGTGGCACGCGAGAATCTCAAGCTCTGGCACAACCTGGGCAGTGGCATGCTGCTGCTGCAATGGCTCTGTGCCAGCATCACGCTGTGGCAACTGGCGCGTCCCGCGCCCCCATCCCAAGAAGGAGACTGACCATGCCCGGACTCTTGCCCGATGTCGATCCTGACGGCCTGCTGGAATTCTCGGTGGTCTACACCGACCGCGCGCTGAACCACATGTCCAAGCGTTTCACGGGCGTCGTGCAGGACATCCTGTCCATGCTCAAGGAGGTCTACCACGCCCAGACGGCCGTGCTGGTGCCCGGCAGCGGCACCTTCGGCATGGAGGCCGTGGCCCGCCAGTTCGCCAACCGCGAGAAGGTGCTGATCGTGCGCAACGGCTGGTTCAGCTACCGCTGGAGCCAGATCTTCGACGCGGGAGGGCTGGGTGGCGGCGCCGTGGTCTGCAAGGCGCGCCGCGTGGGCGAGGGCCCGCAGGCACCCTGGGTGCCCATGCCCGCCGAGGAGGTGGCCGCGGCGATCCGCGCCGAGCGGCCCAAGGTGGTCTTCATGCCGCACGTGGAGACTGCCAGCGGCATCCTGCTGCCCGACGACTACCTGCGCACCGTGACCGAAGCCGCCCATGCGGTGGGCGCGCTGGCGGTGCTGGACTGCGTGGCCTCGGGTGCGGTCTGGGTGGACATGCAGGCCACCGGCGTGGACGTGCTGATCTCCGCGCCGCAAAAGGGCTGGAGTGCTTCGCCCTGCTGCGCCATGGTCATGCTCAGTGCACGGGCACGCGAGGCCATCGAGGGCACGACCAGCAGCAGCTTTTCCTGCGATCTCAAGAAGTGGATGCAGATCGCCGAGGGCTACGAGAAGGGCCAGCACGCCTACCACACGACCATGCCGACCGACGCGCTCGTGCTGCTGCGCGACGTGATGGCGGAGACACGCGCCTGGGGCTTCGACAAGGTCCGCGCAGCGCAGCTGGAACTCGGCGCCCAGGCGCGCGCACTGCTGGAGTCACGCGGCTTTCCGAGCGTGGCGGCCGAAGGCTACAAGGCGCCGGGCGTGGTGGTCAGCTACACCACGGACCCGGAGATCCAGAGCGGCAAGAAATTCCTCGCGGCCGGCCTGCAGACCGCATCGGGCGTGCCGCTGCAGTGCGACGAGCCGGCCGATTTCCGCACCTTCCGCATCGGGCTGTTCGGCCTGGAGAAGTGGCGCAACGTGGACCGCACGGTGGGCCACCTGGCCGCGGCGCTGGAGCAGGTGGCGCCGCGCTGAGCGGTCTCAGGTCTGACTGCGCTTCTTGACCGAGGTCTGGACGGGCTTGGCCCGCTTGACCTTGCCGCCGGCGGTGAGCCGCTGGTTGCCCAGCACGCGCAGCGTCTTGACTTCGGGCCGCTGGCCGCCGCGCTTGCTGAACTTCAGCACCTTGACGTCGCGCGGACCGGGCTTGCGGTCCTCGTCCTCGGCGCGCTCGCGCGGCGCTTCGGGCTTGGGGCGCCACAGCACCAGCAGCTTGCCGATGTGCTGGATCGGCGCGGCGTTGAGCTGGTCGGCCAGCAGTTGGTAGATGGACTCGCGCTCGGTGCGCTCGTCCGAGAACACGCGCACCTTGATGAGGCCGTGCGCATTGAGTGCGAGATCGGCCTCGCGCACGACCGCGGGCGTGAGGCCGTCGCCGCCGACCATGACCACGGGGTCCAGGTGGTGGGCTTCGGCGCGGTGGACCTTGCGTTGCGCGGGAGTCAGTTGAATTTGGGGCATCCCCGTATTATCCCGGTTGCATGAAAGTCAAGTCCAAAAGCAAAAAGGTCAACAAGGCATGGTTGAACGACCATGTCAACGATCCTTACGTCAAGCTCGCCGCCAAGGAGGGCTACCGTGCGCGCGCGGCCTACAAGCTCAAGGAGATCGACGAGAGCCTCAAGCTGCTGCAGCCGGGGCACCTGGTGGTCGACCTGGGCTCCACGCCCGGCGCCTGGAGCCAGTATGCGCGCCGGCGCCTGTCGCCGCAGGGCGCGGCCGTGGGAGAGTTGAACGGCAGCATCATCGCGCTGGACCTGCTGCCCATGGAGCCGATCGAGGGCGTGCAGTTCCTGCAGGGCGACTTCCGCGAGCCCGAGGTGCTGGAGCGCCTGCTGGCGGCCATGGGTGGCCGCAAGGCCGATGCGGTGGTCTCGGACATGGCGCCCAACCTCTCGGGCATCGAGTCGGCGGATGCCGCGCGCATCGCCCACCTGGTCGAACTGGCCGTGGAGTTTGCCCAGAACCATTTGAAGCCCGAGGGGGCGCTGGTCACCAAGGTCTTCCATGGCAGCGGCTACGACCAGCTGGTCAAGCTCTTCAAGAGCGAATTTCGGCTCGTCAAGGCGCTCAAGCCCAAGTCCTCGCGGGACAAATCGTCCGAGACCTTCCTGGTGGGCATCGGGCTGAAAACCCCGCCAGCGGGCGAAAAACAGGCCTAAACCCTTGCTCGAGCTATGGCTGACGCGGTTTTGGTGGTCGGCCGGCGCACTTGAAATGCCTAAAATGACACTCAAGTACGCCCCAGCGCCGTTGTCTGTCGTACGGCTTACCGGAGTCCCCGCTTGAAGAATCCCTGGTTTTCCAAAGTTGCTGTCTGGCTCGTGATCGCCATGGTGCTGTTCACGGTGTTCAAGCAGTTCGACACGCGTGCCACGGCGGGTGCGGGCTTCGTGGGCTATTCGGACTTCCTCGAGGAAGTCCGCAACAAGCGCATCAAGTCCGCCACCATCCAGGAGGGGCAGGGCGGTACCGAGATCGTGGCGATCACGACCGACGACCGCCGCGTGCGCACCACCGCCACCTACCTGGACCGTGGCCTGGTCGGCGACCTGATCGCCAACAACGTCAAGTTCGACGTCAAGCCGCGTGAAGAGGGCTCGCTGCTCATGACCCTGCTGGTCAGCTGGGGCCCCATGCTGCTGCTGATCGGCGTCTGGGTCTACTTCATGCGCCAGATGCAGGGCGGCGGCAAGGGCGGCGCGTTCAGCTTCGGCAAGAGCAAGGCGCGCATGCTGGACGAGAACAACAACACCGTGACCTTCGCCGACGTCGCAGGCTGCGA
>DATKFT010001077.1:0-4207 GCA_035544335.1 Pseudorhodoferax sp. | reverse complement strand
CAGCGACCGTGCCAGCGCCACTGCCGCGCGCTGCCGTTCCGTCGCCACCGCGACCCAGCGCACGCGGCCACCCTTGCCCTTGGTCCACACGTACTCGTCGGCCATGCGCTGCTCGGCCGGCAGGCCCGTCTGCTCGAAGGGCACGACATGCTCGAATGGGCGGAACATGACGGATTCCTTGCGCCGCAGCGCCAGTGCATCGCCCAGCCGCATCGAGGCGGCGATGCGCGCGTCGTACTGCGCCACCTGGGCGAGAACGGTGTCCACGTCGAGGCCATGCGCGCTCCAGCTCTTGTCGTGCTGGGCGTACTCGTGCCGCTGGTACTCCTCCAGGCTCAGGCCATAGCGCGCGGGCGGGAGCACCAGGCCCGGCTTGTTCATCCAGGAAGCGAGTCCGCGAAGGAAGCTCATGTAGGTCTGGATGGTGGCGGGGGCCAGCACCTCGCGTTTCCACACCTGCACCATGGCGTGCAGGTGCTTCTGCCCCAGGTTGCGCGGATCCGGCACGGTGTGGAAGCCGGCCTTGAGCTTGAGGTCCAGGAAGAAGCGCCGCAGAAAACGGGCGCGTTCGGCCCGGGTCTTGTGCGAGACGCTCTTTTCGCGTGCCGTGTGCCGGGTGTTGAACAGGCCGATCAGGGTATCCAGCACCCGCATCGGATCGGCATGGCCCGGCCGCAGGCGGGCGAGGACTTCCTCGGGTGACCTTCCTGCCCAGGCCTGGGGGCGAGGTTGATCCATGCCTCGGATGCGTCCGGGGCTCACGGGGTCGGTCGCCCGGCGCGAAGGTTTCGTTGTCATCGTCTTCTCCATGTGCGGTGAGCGACGCGCCGCCCGAACGGCACGCCGACAAGAATCCAGGAAGGCCAGCCCCAGCGACGGATTCCGTCATTCGCAGGGGCGGGTGGTCAGGCATTCGCGGCAGCGCACGCGACCACAGCGCGCGCCGCCGACCCAGGGGTTGCGCCAGCCACATGCGTGTGCAGGGGCCAGCTCGGTCGGTCTTAAAAATGAAAACGTGTGATCCGGCTCCGCACATGCATTTCTGCAACGACGAAGGCTGGTGACGCACCGCCGCCTCGTGGGCAAGCAGTCGCGTCGGCGCCGAGATCGGGTCTCGCGCCTACTGGTGGATCAATCCTTGAATTCGCAGCGCCATCTGCGCGCATGGGTCCGCCCCTGACCGAAAGTCCAGGGCGGTGTCGAGCATTTGAGCGGGGACCAGCGTGGAGCCCATGAGGGCAAGCACAACCGCTGGCGGCGTGGAACACACGTGCTCAGGTGATGGCGGGATCGGGAACCGGCATCAGGTGCCGGGTCAGTCAATCGACGGCCTTGACGCGCTTCAAAGAGCACCCAGCTCGGGGCTGGCGAAGGTCGAAGGCACATGCGCTACGAAACAGAAACCTCGGGGCGGTCGCCTCGGGGGCGACGGCCACCCCGGTTCAGGACCAGGGCTTGAAGGGCAGGTAACGACTGCGACGCCTTTTGCTCCGCGATGGAGCGGGCCAAGGATGGCCCTCGGGAGCCTGTAGTGGATGACGAGAAGGGCTTGCAGGTCAAGCAAGGTATGGCAATGCGACGGCATGAAACATCGATTACCGGTGGCGGTTGCAGGCACGGGATGCCGTGATAGGGGCGATTTAGTGTCCCGTCGGGCCGCAGAGCGAGGCTGGATGCGGGCTTGACAGGGAAAAGCTCTGCCTCTGGTCCAACGACGGTGCACTCGACGTCGGAACGGAATCCAGCGAGTCGCGGCGTGCTGGCGCCCACGCGGGGTTGACGAATGTGGTTCGGGTGAGACCGTGGTGACACACATGCAGGCCGTTGCGGCTTGGACGCACAGAAGGTGTCAATTCGCTGTCACTGGCCTCACGGCCGGCTGATGGTCGGGAGAGCCCGATGCCGAAATCCATGCGTTTTCGGGCGGATTGCGTGTGGCGCAGCGGCGTCGGAATTCCGATCCTCGCTCGCACGTTCATCAACCTTTGGAGCTTCTCATGGAATTGATCGTCAGGGCGGTGGATGTCGGCTCCGGCAACACCAAGTTCGTCACCGGCGTCACGGGCGCCGACATTCGCTGCGCAAGCTTTCCGTCGATCGCGTACCCCTCCAGCGGCGAGACGCCCCACTGGCCAGCCAGCGAACGGCGCAAGACAGTGTGCATTCCGGTCGGTCCGCTGTTCTACGAAGTGGGACCGGACGTGGGCCTCGCAGCCGACACGTTCAGGGCGAAGCAGTTGCACGACGAGTACACCGAGTCGCCGGAGTACACCGCACTCTTGCGCGGCGCGCTGAGCATGATGAAGGTACCCCACATCGACCTGCTGATCGTCGGGCTGCCTGTGGCGCTCTTCTCGCTGAAGAAGTCGGCGCTCGAGAAGGCTATGGTCGGCGAGCACCAGGTAGGCGGCGGGAAAGCGGTCACCGTCGCCAAGGCGATGGCGGTGGCCCAGCCTCAAGGCGCGCTGGTGCACTACGCGGCAGAGCACAAGAAGATGGCCACCATTGGCAACGAACAGAGCCTGGTGATCGACCCGGGCTCTCGCACGTTCGACTGGCTGGTCACCCGCGGTATGCGCCTTGTGCAGAAGCAGTCGCATTCCATCAACCGAGGCATGTCCGACGTGCTTCGGTTGCTGGCGGCTGAAATCTCCAAGGACATCGGGTCGCAATACCGCGACTACGACGCCATCGACTTGGCGTTGCGCACAGGCAAGGCGCCGGTCATCTTTCAGAAGCCGTACGACATCAGCCGGCATCTACCACTGGCCGAGAGCGTCGCGCAGCAGGCGGTGTCGACGATGCGCCAGTGGATCGAGACGCCGGAGAGCTTGCAGAACATCATTCTGGTCGGCGGCGGGGCATTCCTGTTCAAGAGGTCCGTCAAGGCAGCGTTTCCGAAGCACCGAATTCACGAGGTGAAAGAGCCGATGTTTGCCAACGTGCGGGGGTTCCAGGTGGCAGGGCAGAACTACGCTTCGACGACATTGGCCCCGGGTCGCGATCGGCCGGCGGGGGAGGTCGCATGACCCACTCGACGCAAGAGGCTCCCAAGCCTGTTCGGCTGGTGTTCGAGCTGGCACGCGCGGACAACCCCAGGCTGTATGACGAACTGGTCCGCTTTCCTCAAGGTGCCAAGCGGGTCAACAGGCTGCGCGTGCTGGCGTATGACGGACTGCTCGCTCAGTATGGGGTTTTCTCCCTTGGTAGCGCAGGACTCGCGATGGCCCCAGTCCGTGGCGAGGCAGCCACGCAGGCGGCTGCTGTGACCAACGACGTTTTCGGCCACAGTCTTTCTGAGTGAGGGGATGATGCGTAAAAAAGGACTGGGTCGACATGCACCCCTGACGGCGAAGGAACTGGCCGAGATGGGCTTCTGCGAGAAGCGGATACAGCTGGCTCACCTATATGGGGAGCAGGTCGCGCCCGAACAGCAATTGGCTAGGGAGCGTGGCCAGGCGGGCCATCAGCGGTACTTTGAGGAGGGGATGGCTTCTGCACAGGATCGCCGGTGCTTCGTTGCAACTTGCCTCTTTGGCCAGTCTTCCCGTGAGGCACATGCACTGCGCACGTATCGAGATACGGTGATGTTGCATAGCCGCTGGGGCCGCTGCGCAGTGGTCTTCTACTACAGGATTGGCCCGGCGGCCTGCTGGATTCTTGATCGTTGCGCGCCGCTTCGACGCTTGGCAATCCGCACTGTCGCGGACCTGGCGTGCCGATGTGAACGAGCTGTCGAACGGCGGAGGGCTGGATGATGACGTTGCTGTGGATGCTTCTATTCGGGTTTGTTGTAGCCATCCTGCTTGCATGGCTCCGATGGCTCAGGCTCCGCGCCGGCGAGCGCGCTTCCAGACCCCATGAGTTGAAGGCGGCCCATCCTGTCTATATGGAGAGGCAGTTTCGATCGAGAGGCCCGATCTCGATCGTCGCGAGACTAGACCGAGCCTACCGACTTCAGAACGGAAGAATCGTTCTCGTTGAACTGAAGACCAGAGCTGGAGACAGAGCTTATCCCAGCGACATCATTCAGCTTTCAGCGCAGAAGCTTGCCTTGGAAGGAGAAGCAGGTGAAGAGGTCGAGTCGTACGCTTTCGTCACCGTTCTTCGACCGGACCATCCTCGGCGCTGGCGATCTCATCGCGTGACCTTGCTCGACTCAAGTCAGCTACAGGCGTTGGCGCGGCGTCGGGAAGCAGTACTGGAC
>DATKFT010001076.1:0-4001 GCA_035544335.1 Pseudorhodoferax sp. | reverse complement strand
GGTGCCGCCACCGGTCATCGTGGTGATGCCGCTCATCAAGGCCTCTTCGATTTGCTGGGGGCAGATGAAGTGGATGTGGCTGTCGAAGCCACCGGCGGTTGCGATCAGGCCTTCGCCGGCGATCACCTCGGTGGACGGGCCGATGATGACGTCCACGCCGGGCTGGATGTCAGGGTTGCCGGCCTTGCCGATCTTGAAGATGCGGCCGTCACGGATGCCGATGTCCGCTTTGACGATGCCCCAGTGGTCCAGGATCAACGCGTTGGTGATCACCACGTCCACCGCGCCTTCGCTGCGCGTGCGCTGGCTTTGCCCCATGCCGTCGCGGATCGTCTTGCCACCGCCGAACTTGACCTCTTCACCGTATCCGCCCGAGCGCAGGGTGTAGTCTTGTTCGACTTCGATGACCAGTTCGGTGTCGGCAAGGCGGACCCGGTCGCCGATGGTGGGACCGAACATTTCCGCATAGGCTTTGCGCTGGATGTTTGCCATGGTGTGCTCCGTTGTCGGGTCAGAGAGCGCCCTGCACCAGGGCGCGGAAGCCGTGGACCACGCGGCCGCCGCTGTAGTCCACCAGTTCTACCGTGCGCTGCTGCCCCGGCTCGAATCGCACCGCAGTACCTGACGCGATGTTCAGGCGCATACCACGCGCCAGCGCGCGGTCGAATTGCAGTGCGGCGTTTGTCTCGGCAAAATGGTAGTGGGACCCTACCTGGATCGGCCGCTCGCTGGCGTTCTTCACGACCAGCCGGATGCTGCGTCGGCCGGAATTGAGTGCATGGTCCGGACCGTCGGTGAAAAGCTCGCCCGGCGTCATGTTCAATCCTTGTGCCATGACAGCGCCGCGACCACCAGGATCGCGCCCAGGATCAGCGCGTCGCGCAGAACATCCGCGCTGTGAACGTGGGCCGTGCCGTCACTGCCATGGCCGGTATGCGCAGCCGCAGTGCCAGCGAGAAGCCACAGCGCTCCCAGCCAGGGTTTGGTTGTCCTCTTCATCGGTAAGTCTCCTTGGTAGCCGTGCGCGTTCAGAGAATGGGCTGATGCACGGTCACCAGCTTGGTTCCGTCGGGGAACGTGGCCTCGACCTGAATCTCAGGGATCAAATCGGCGACGCCATCCATCACATCGGCGCGGCCGAGGATCGTGCGGCCCTCACTCATCAGGGCCGCCACGGTCTTGCCGTCGCGCGCACCTTCGACGATGGTGGCGGTGATCAGTGCAACTGCTTCGGGTACGTTGAGCTTCAGTCCCCGCGCACGCCGACGCTCGGCGAGCAGCGCGGCCGAGAAGACCAGCAGTTTGTCCTTCTCACGCGGGCTCAGTTCCATGCGTTTCTCCATTACAAGACTTGAACTCCGCCAGAACCAAGCGGAACAGTTGGCGCTGGGCATCGACCTTGAGGAGCACATCGGCCTCGCTCAACGGCACCCAGCAACTGGCTTTGACCTCTGCGGCCTGCAGTACCACTGGCACGCCGGCTTGCACGCGTGCCAGGAAAATGGCGGCACTTTGGCCGTCGTGGTCCAGGTTGCGTTGCTGGCGCGCCTTGTCGGAAAACAGAAAGCGGTGGCGATGTGCCGCCAACTGCAGCACCAGGATCTCGTGCAGGCCGGCCTCCTCGGCCAGTTCGCGCCGCATGGCTTGCGCATCGGTCTCGCCGGCCTCCACGCCACCGCCAACCAGGGTCCAGGTATCGGCCTTGTAGCCGTGCGGCTGGATCAACAGCGCTCGCTGGTCCGTATCGATGACAACGGCGCGCACCTTGCGGCGGTAGCGCTGGCCTTGGAAGAGTTCGTAGCAGGGGTCCATGGTGGCTGGATCGGCAAGTTGTGAAGAGACTTGAAGCTGTGAAGCCAGAACCGTCGGCCGGCTGCATCACACTGGATTCAGCGAACGGCATGGTGGGCCGTTGTGCGACGCGTAGCGTGTGAACAGGGCCATCTGCGTTGGGCTGCCGCAGTTGAGGTCTGCAGCCCCGATGCCGCTGATCTTCACAGCGTACCCTCTGCGCAAGGCTATGCCGGCCGCCCAGTTCCGAAAACGTTGGCGTGGCCACTCGAAGCAGTGACTGGGCTCCCGCATCTGACCGGGCGCCATGCCGAACAGGACGTTGAATTCCTGGTTAGGGGTCGTCACGATGACGGTCGCCGGTGCCAGCGTGCCGAACACGTGCTGCTCCACAGCGGAGAGCTTCGTCAGTGGCACGTGCTCGATGGTCTCCAGCAGCACCGCCGCGTCCGTTGGGTCCAGCCCGGGCGGTGGCGTCGCAAACGATCCGTGCAGCAGGTGCAGTCGGCCAGTGGCCAGGGCAGCGGGGTCCACACTGCGTTCGAGCCGGCCCAGCGCCGACAGGTCCCTGTCGAGGCCGACGATGCGTGTGATGGTGGCGTCTGCCAGGAGCCGGCGCACCAGCGCGCCGTCGCCGCAGCCCAGGTCGGCTACCGTGCGGGCACCGCTTGCGCGCAGGGCGTCGTGCGCGGCCTGCAGCCGCAGCCGGTGCAGTTCGGTGGGCTCGCGCGGTGAGTCTTCGAACCAGGCATCGTGCTGCCAGTCGGTACGGTCATGCCCAGCGTCGGCACTGCGCCACTGGCGGTCACCGCATGCCATGGCGCTCTGTGTCACGCTCGGCTTGGCAATCCATGCAGAACGGCGTTGCCGGGTCGGTCAGCAAGCGCTCCAGCCCGATGTCGGACTCGCACGCGCAGCAGGTGCCATAGCTGCCATGCCGTATGCGGTCGAGCGCGGCCTCCACGCGCCGCCGTTGTACGTCGAGCCGCAGCAGCGAAGCCTGGGCCATGGCCTGCTGCTGCATTGCGTCCAGGCGCGACAGCCGGCCGACGCTGGTCTGGTCCAGGGTGACGGTGCTGGCGTTGTCCATGGCGAGACTCCTTTCAGTGTCGAGGCTGCAGAGCAGCGCTGTGAGAATCGGGTGCATGCGGGTGGGCAGTGTGTGTTGCGTCATGTCGTGGGCGTCGAGGTGTTGTGGCGTTGTGGTGCAGCGCAACGGCACTGCGGGCCGTGGGCGCCATCACGTTCGCATCGCTTGCGTTGAACCGAGTCTGGTTCTTGAGTCCTGCCTTGGCCTGCATGAGGCAACGGTCTGCGCGTGCCAGTGCACGCGCCAATGGCTCGCCGATCCTCACGTCCACCACGCCGGCGCACAGGCGCATGGCCTGGGCGCCCGTGCGCAACGGCAGTGGGGCGCGCGCCAGCGCCTGCCGCACACGCTCCACCAGCGTTGCGGCTTCGGCAGCGGCGAGGTGCGGCAGCAGCACGACAAATTCGTCGCCACCGACACGCGCGATCACGTCGTGGCCACGCAGCGTCTGCGCGAGCACATAGGCCAGGTGCTGCAGACAGGCATCGCCCTCAGCGTGGCCCAGGTCGTCGTTGATCTGCTTGAAATCATCCAGATCGAGGTAGACGCAGCACATGGCGTCGCCCGCCGCGCGCTGGTGTTCGGCGAACTGGTCGTAGGCCTTGCCCAACCCGCGCCGGTTGAGCAGGCCCGTGAGCGGATCGCGGTGCATCTCGTGCAGCGCGAGCGCCAGCGCACGTTCCAGTTCGAGGATGCGGCGCGCGCTGGCTTCCAGGTCGGCCTGCAGTGCGCGCACGGATCGCCGGTCTGTTGGGGGTTGCTGCTCACGCACAGGTCACCACGCATTCTGTGGTGAGCAACATCCCCGCCACCGACGTGGCGTGGCGCAACGCGCTGCACGTGACGGATGTGGCATCCACTACCCCCATATCCCGCAGGTTTCCATACTGTCCGGAGGCCGCGTTCAGACCTTCCCAGTCCGGCAATCGCTCCACCTTCGCCAGTTCCGGCAAAGCTTCGATACCTGCGTTGGCCAATATCTGCAGAAACGGTGCCTGAATGGCGGTCCTCAGGACGTGCACGCCAGCGGCAACATCTGGATCGTCCATATCATCCACACGTGCCTGCGCACGGGCACGCAGGTAGGCGACCCCGCCACCCGGCACCAACCCTGCACGCA
>DATKFT010001075.1:0-6246 GCA_035544335.1 Pseudorhodoferax sp. | reverse complement strand
GCACGGTCTTGAAGCTGCGGTCCATGAGCAGGCTCAGGTTGTGCAGGATGCGGTCGACGACCTTGCCTTCCCAGACGGCATCGAACTTGATCTGCTGGTCCAGCCAATGCTCCAGCCACTCGGGGTTGGGCAGGCGCGACTGCACGGTGTCGCGCGGGAACAGCTTCTGGTTCACGTGCAGGTTGGTCGGGTGCAGGGCCTGGGCCGTGCGCCGCGCGCTGGCCATCAGCACGCCGACCTTGGTGAAGGCGGCACGCGCCTCGTTGCCCGCGTTCTGGATCGCGCGCTTCATGTAGCGCAGGTAGGCGCCGCCATGGCGTGCCTCGTCCTTGCTCAGCGTGTCGTAGATCTTCTTGATCACGGGCTCGGTATGCCATTCGCTGGCGCGGCGATACCAGTGGTTGAGCCGGATCTCGCCGCAGAAGTGCAGCATCAGCGTTTCCAGCGCGGGCGCGGGATCGAACTCGAAGCGCACCTCGTGCAGTTCGGCTTCGGTGGGCGCCAGCTCGGGCTTGAAGCGCCGCAGGTACTCCATGAGCACGAGCGAATGCTTTTGCTCCTCGAAGAACCAGACCGACATGAAGGCAGAGAAGTCGCTGTCACCCTGGTTGTCGCGCAGGAACATCTCGGTGGCCGGCAGCGCCGACCACTCGGTGATGGCGTTCATCTTGATGGTCTGGGCCTGTTCATCCGACAGCTTGGACGGGTCGAACTGATCCCAGGGGATGTCCTTCTCCATGTTCCAGCGCACGGCTTCGAGTTGTTTGAACAGTTCCGGATAAAGCATGGGTGTCTTCATGGCAGCCGGGGATTCTAGGTGGGCGACGCCGCGCGGCCGCCAAAACCGCGCCGCGCGCAGGTCAAGATGCAGGAAGTGGGCCCAAAGTGGGCCTACATTTTTTTACCGCCGCCGTGCAACGGGGCGGGAACTTCGCTGGCGGAGGGCGCTCCATGTCAGGGTGATGCGCATCTGCCATGGCAAACCGCCCATCGTCGTTTTCGCTGCGAAGCCTTCCGGCCGTTTGGCCATGGAAGCAATCCCGGAGTGGTTCTCCTCCTCCTCCCTCCCCCCTCGTTCACTCCGGGGCGCTTCGCAGCCTTTCATCTTCCCAGCATGACAACAGGGCCCCGCGGGGCCCTGTGGCGTTGTGCAAGCGGGCCGCCTCTCAGGCCGGCCGGGTGTCGGCAAAGCTTGGACGCTGCATGAGCTTGTCCTGCAGCCGCGCGAGATTGGGGTGCGTGTCGCGCCAGCCGACCTCGGGAAAGCGGAACTCCAGCCAGCCCAGCGCGCTGCCGACCGCGATGTCGGACAGGCTCAGGTGGATGCCGCTGCAAAAGGCCTTGTCGCCCAGGCCCTCGCTGATGGCCTTGAGGCTGGCGTGGACCTTGCCCATCTGGCGGGCGATCCAGGCCGGGCTGCGCTCGCCCTCGGCCCGGTGCGGCCAGATGGCCTCCATGCGCGCCAGCATGCCGGCGTCCATGACGCCGTCGGCCAGCGCCTCCCAGGTCTTGACCTCGGCGCGTTCGCGGCCCTGGGTCGGAATCAGCCGGCCCACGGGCGACAGCGTGTCCAGGTATTCGACGATGACGCGCGAATCGAACATGGCCTCGCCGCCTTCCATGACCAGGCAGGGCACCTTGCCCAGCGGGTTGGAGCGCGCGATCTGGGTGGCGTCGGCCCACACATCCTCGGCCACGAACTGGTAGTCCAGCTTTTTCTCCGCCATGACGATGCGCACCTTGCGGACGTAAGGGCTGGCGAGGGAACCGATCAGTTTCAAGGTCATGGGGTAGGGTCGCTGCCCAGGCACACCCCAGGCCGGCAGATTCTAGGTGCGCGGCCCGCCACCCGCGCAGCCACCGGTGGCCGTGGCGCGCAACCTACAATTCGGCCCATGAGCCTGTCGACGATTTCCGCACTTTCTCCGCTGGACGGCCGCTATGCCGCCAAACTCGCGCCGCTGCGCCCCCTGATGAGCGAACAGGGCTTCATGCACCGGCGCGTGCAGGTGGAGATCGCCTGGTTCATCGCGCTCAGCGATGCCGGTTTCGAAGAATTCAAGCCGCTGACGCCCGGCGCCCGCACCTATCTGCAAGGCCTGGTGAAGAACTTCGGCGAAGCCGATGCCCAGGCCATCAAGGACATCGAGAAGACCACCAACCACGACGTGAAGGCGGTCGAGTACTGGATCAAGTCCAAGTTCGAGGCCCGGCCCGAACTGCTGACGGCCGCCGAGTTCGTGCACTTCGCTTGCACGAGCGAGGACATCAACAACACCAGCCATGCGCTGCAGCTCAAGGCCGCACGCGACACCGTGCTGCTGCCGGCGCTGGACGCCATCGTGGCCAAGCTGCGGGAAATGGCCCTGGCCCACGCCGAGGTGCCCATGCTCTCGCGCACCCATGGGCAGACCGCCAGCCCCACGACCGTGGGCAAGGAAGTGGCCAACGTGCTGCGTCGGCTGGAGAAGGCGCGCGCGCAGATCGCGGGCGTGCAGCTGCTGGCCAAGATGAACGGCGCGGTGGGCAACTACAACGCCCACCTGTCGGCCTGGCCCGACTTCGACTGGGAGGCCTTCAGCCGCCGCGTGATCGAGACGCCCGAGCCGCAGGGCCTGGGCGTCACGTTCCAGCCCTACAGCATCCAGATCGAGCCGCACGACTACATGGCCGAGCTGTTCGACGCCGTGGCGCGTGCCAACACCATCCTCGTGGATTGGTCGCGCGACGTCTGGGGCTACATCAGCCTGGGCTACTTCAAGCAGCGCCTGAAGGCCGGCGAGATCGGCTCCTCGACCATGCCGCACAAGGTCAACCCGATCGACTTCGAGAACGCCGAGGGCAACCTGGGCCTGGCCAACGCGCTGCTGCGCCACCTGTCCGAGAAGCTGCCCATCAGCCGCTGGCAGCGCGACCTGACCGATTCCACGGTGCTGCGCAACATGGGCGTGGCACTGGGCTACGCGGTGCTGGCCTACCAGTCGCTGCTGGCCGGCCTGAACAAGCTCGAGCTGAACCGCGAAGCACTGGACGCCGACCTGGACAGCGCCTGGGAGGTGCTGGCCGAGCCGATCCAGACCGTGATGCGCCGCTTCGGCGTGCAGGGCGCCTACGAGAAGCTCAAGGAAGTCACGCGCGGCAAGACCGTGCAGGCGGCCGACCTGCACGGTCTGATCCAGTCGCTGGAGATTCCGCAGGCCGAGAAGGACCGCTTGCTGGCCATGACACCCGGCAGCTACATCGGCAAGGCCGTCGAGCTGGCCAAGCGCGTGTGATGGCCCCCACGCTCCGCACTGCGTGTCGTCGCTGCCCCCCGAGGGGGCTGATCCGCCTTGGGGCGGCCCTGCGGCGAATCTGATGGCCCTCAAATCCACGGTCTTCAAGGCCGCCCTGTCGATCGCCGACATCGACCACGGCTACTACGCCGAACACAACTTCACACTGGCCCGCCATCCGAGCGAGACCGACGAACGCATGATGGTGCGGCTGGCTGCGCTCGCGCTCCACGCACACACGCTGCAGACGGTCTGCAACGGCGACGGCCAACTGGGCTTCGGCGCCGGCCTGTCCGACCCCGACGATCCGGACGTGATCCTGCGCGACTACACGGGCCAGGCCCGCCTGTGGATCGAGGTCGGCCTGCCCGAGGAGCGTGCACTGGCCAAGGCCTGCGGCAAGTCCGATGCCGTGGCGGTCTATGCCTACCAGAGCTCGGCCGAGATCTGGTGGCAGGGCATGCGCAACAAGGTGGCGCGACTGGACAAGCTCACGGTCTGGCGGATTCCCACGGCCACGAGCCAGGCACTGGCCGCGATGGCCGAACGCAGCATGCAGCTGCAGGCGACCGTGCAGGATGGGCAGCTGCTGCTGTCGGATGCCACGCGCAGCCTGGAACTGGCCTGCGAACGCTGGCAGCCTGCGCCCTGATCAGGCGGCGTCGGGCTCGTCGGCAGCCTTGCTCTCGGTGGCCCGCTCGGCGTAGCGGTTGAAACGCCAGGCCTGGCCGTGCAGCGTGATGCGGCGCCAGGTGGCGCGCTTCTCGGCCGGCGACATCTCGGGCCACAGCTGCACCTCCTCGAAGGTGCGTCCGCAGCCCTTGCAGTCGTCGTCGCCCTGGCTCGTCGAGCAGATCGCGATGCAGGGCGTGTCGGGCTGCGTGGCATACCAGGCCAGCCAGGCATCCCTGGCCTTGGCCGGCATCGTGGCTTCGTCGGCCTCGTCCTCGCGGTAGTACACCATCAACGCGTAGACCTCGGCCAGAGCGCGCAGCTCGGGGCCCAGCGTGACACCATCCGGCGAGGGCGTGCGCTCGCGCCAATGGTTGATGGCGGCTTCGATGTCGGTGATGTGGATGCCTGCCATGGGGCGCGGATCATAGCGCCACGTCAAGTCCCTTCGGGCCGAGGGACTTGCAAGCAAATGCAGCGCGCGATGCTCTAATCGCCGCCGCGAAGGGGAGTAGCTCCCGCCGGCTGCGATGGAACCATCCACGACTGGATGGAACCGCAGCCGTCTTCGACCGCGCCGTCATGACGAAGCATGGCTTCCGGCAGGTCGGGCAGACATCGGACAACAACATGCCGAGCAAGACCTTCGATCCAAGCCTGGAATGGGCAGGGTCGAAGTGCGCTTGCGGGGTGTAGAAGCTCCGGCTTCGTCGACTCGTCCGGACCAGGTCACACCTGATCTACAACACGGAGAGTTTTGTTCATGGAATTCATGTCCACAGCCTGGTGGTCGGCGTTGCTGGCCATCATCCTCATCGACCTGGTGCTGGCCGGCGACAACGCCATCGTCATCGCGCTGGCCGCCCGCAACCTGCCCCCCCACCTGCAGAAAAAAGCCGTGATCTGGGGCACGGTGGGTGCGATCGCCGTGCGCGCCGTGATGACGCTGGGCGTGGTCTGGCTGCTCAAGGTGCCCGGCCTCATGCTGGTCGGCGGACTCGGCCTGGTCTGGATCGCCTACAAGCTGCTGGCCGACAACCACGGCGGCGATGAGGAGCACGGCCCCATGGCCACCACCTTCTGGGGTGCCATGAAGACCATCATGATCGCGGACGCACTGATGGGCGTGGACAACGTGCTGGGCGTGGCCGGCGCAGCCCATGGCGCCATGGACCTGGTCGTCATCGGCCTCCTGATCAGCGTGCCCATCGTCGTGTTCGGCAGCACCATGGTGCTCAAGCTGGTCGAGCGTTTCCCCATCATCATCAAGGCCGGTGCCGCGGTGCTGGCCTTCACGGCTGCCAAAATGATCGTCAACGAGCCCGTGCTCGGTGCGACGTTCTCGGACAATCCCGCCTTGCGCTGGGGCCTGACCGCCGCCGTCATCCTCGGCGTGCTGGGCGCGGGCTGGCTCAAGGAGCGGCGGGAAACCGGCAAGCAGCAGGTCGCCTGAGGGCTCCAGGGCCCCGGCACCGGGCTGCGGCGGCAGCCCGGTGCGCACCCCCTACCCGCCGAAGCAGGAGTCCCCATGGAAACGGTCATTGTGTACATCGACGACGCCACCTACGCCCGTCAGCAACTGGCCAGCGTGGTCGACGCCGGCCAGGCCAGCACGCCGCTGCCACCGGTCCACTGGGTGCTGGTGGCCTGCGCACCGCGCATGACGCACCGCATCAGCAAATGGGTCAGCCACAGTGCGCGTGAGAACTGGCGCGCCAAATGGTCGGACAAGCTGTTCAACGAGGTCTCGCCCTGGCTGCGCGAGCGCGGCGACCGCACCACCGAGGTGCTGGCCAAGGGGCCGCTGACGGACCTGCAGGCCCAGTTGGCGGCCGAGCACCGCACACAGCACCTGCTGGACGCGCGCCGGCCCAAGATGGGCCACGACATGCAGCCCGTGGTGGCGCCCGCCCCCACGCCAGCGCCCGCCGGCAAGAAGTCGCCGCCCTGGTCCTTGCCGGGCGCGGTCGCCAGCGTGTTCGGGCTGGCGCTGGTGCTGGCGGACTGAACCCTGCCGCCGGCGGTGGCCGCGGCACTCAGCGCTCGGCCTGCCGCTCCTTGATCTGCTCCTTGACGATGGCCTCGATCTCGCGCGCACGCGTGTCGATGATCGATGCCTCGATGTGGTCGCCCGGCGCATTGCCCTGGCGCGGCCCGCGCGCGTAGTTCTGCGCCGCCTTGAAGCGGTCCAGCGCGCCCTGGTAGTCCAGCCGCGCGACCTGCAGTTCCGCCTCGGCACGGATGGCGCGCAGCGTCTGCCCCTGCTCCGCATAGGCGCTGGCCAGCAGCTGCCAGGCCG
>DATKFT010001074.1:0-3205 GCA_035544335.1 Pseudorhodoferax sp. | reverse complement strand
GGCACATCGAGCTGTTCCTGTGGGTGACGGCGCTGTCCGTGGCGTTCTACGGTGTCAAGGGCGGCATCTTCACGATCACGACGGGCGGTGGTGGCCGTGTCTGGGGGCCGCCAGGCGGCTTCATCGAGGGCAACAACGAGCTGGGGTTGGCGCTGGTCATCATCATTCCGCTGCTCGTGTTCCTGCGCTCCACGGTGGACAAGACCTGGATGCGCCACGCCATGACGCTGGTGATCGCGCTCTGCGCGGCCTCCGCGCTCGGAACCCAGTCGCGCGGCGCCATGCTCGCGATCGCGTCGTCGGGTTTCGTGCTGTGGCTGCGCTCGCAGCGCAAGCTGTTCAGCGGCATCCTGATCCTGGTCTTCGCACTGCTGCTCGTGGCGTTCATGCCGGACACCTGGAGCGATCGCATGGGCACGATCAAGACCTACGAGCAGGACGGCTCTGCCATGGGCCGCATCAACGCCTGGTACATGGCTTTCAACGTGGCCTGCGATCGCTTCTTCGGCGGCGGCTTCGCGGTCTACACGCCCGATCTGTTCGCCATCTACGCGCCGGACCCCACCAACATCAAGGTGGCGCACAGCATCTACTTCTCGGTCCTCGGAGAACATGGCTTCGTCGGCCTGCTGCTGTTCCTGTGCGTGTGGTTCGTGGCCTTCCGCATGGCCGCCAAGCTGCGCAAGCGCACGCGCAAGCAGCCGGAGCTGCAGTGGGTGTTCTATCTGTGCGGCATGTGCCAGGTGGCGCTGGTGGGCTATGGCGTCGGTGGTGCCTTCCTGAGCCTGGCCTACTTCGACCTGCCCTACAACATCTTTGCGGTGCTGGTCGTGCTCACGCGCTGGGTGGACCAGTGGCGGCCTGGCACGGTCGATCCAGGCGTCTTCCCGCTGTCGGGCTGGCGAAAGAAGAAGACTGTCGGCACGGCCAAGGGATGGGTGCGGCCATGATGCTGCGTCTTGGCACCCGGCTGCTGTCGCCCCGCGGCGCTGGCGCGCGCCTGAGCATCCTGATCTTCCACCGGGTGCACGACGAGGTGGACCCCTTGTTCCCGGGCGAGCCCGACCGGGCCGCGTTCGACCGCATCCTGACCTGGCTGCGGCGCTGGTACACCGTGCTGCCGCTGGACGCGGCCGTGCAGCGGTTGCACGAGGGCAGCCTGCCGGCCGCCGCGGCCGCCATCACCTTCGACGACGGCTATGCGGACAACGCGCGCAATGCGATGCCGATCCTGCAGCGCCACGGCATGTCCGCCACCTTCTTCGTCGCCAGCGACTTCCTGGACGGCGGGCGCATGTGGAACGACTCGGTCGTCGAGGCCGTGCGCGGCAGCACGCGCGAGGCGCTGGACCTGCAGGCGGACGGCTGGGGCCGGCATGCGCTGGACAGCCTGGACGCCAGGCGCCAGGCCATCGTCAAGCTGCTGGGCCAGATCAAGTACCTCGCACCGGCCGAACGCCAGCAGGCCGTCGGCCGCATCGTGGCTGCGGCGGGGACGCACCTGCCCGACGACCTCATGATGTCCTCCGACCAGCTGCGTTCCCTGCGCACGGGCGGCATGCTGGTGGGCGCCCACACCTGCTCGCACCCGATTCTGGCCAGCCTGGACGACGACGCGGCGCGCGCCGAGATCCTGGCCGGCAAGCACCGGCTCGAGTACCTGCTGCAAGAGCGCGTGGGCTTGTTCGCCTATCCGAACGGCAAGCCCGGGCAGGACTACCGGCCCGAGCAGGTCGCGCTTGTGCGCGGCCTGGACTTCGACGCGGCGGTGTCGACCGTGGCAGGCGCTGCGGGCCGCAGCTCGGACATGTTCCAGCTGCCCCGCTTCACGCCCTGGGACCGCAGCGCGGGCCGCTTCGGGCTGCGCATGCTCATGAACCTGCGCTCGCCGCTGCCGGCCTGAGCCCGTGCAGTGGCGCGGAGCCGGCGGCCACCTTCAATCGGGTGACGTCGGCTCGGTGTCCCATTTCGGCAGCGTCCAGCCCGTCCACAGCGCCAGCGCGCGCAGCAGCAGCGCGGTGGCCGCGCCACTGACCATGCCCAGCCAGTCGTCCATGTCCAGCCGGTAGCCCAGCACCACCACCCAGGCGCCCACGAACGCGCACACGGCATAGGGCTGGTGATCGCTGAAGGCACGCGGGATCTCGTTGCAGACGATGTCGCGCAGCACGCCGCCGAAGACCGCCGTCATCGTGCCCATCAGCACGGCCACGACCGCTGGCATGTCCGCCTGCAGCGCGATCTGCGTGCCGCTGGCCGCGAACAGGCCCAGGCCGAAGGCGTCGGGCCACTGCATGGCACGTTCGGTGGCTGCGAAATGCGGCGCGCGCATGAACAGCATGGCGGCCACGCACAGTGCGAGCAGCGCCCACAGCCAGCCGGCATGCGCGACCCAGAAGAAGGGCCGCCGGTCCAGCAACACGTCGCGCAAGGTGCCGCCGCCGAACGCCGCCAGACCGGCCACGATGCACACACCCACCGCGTCGAACCGCTTGCGCGCGGCGGCCAGCAGCCCGGACACCGCGAACGCGACCGTCGCCGCTGCCTCGACCGCGATCTGCGCGTTCGACAACGTGAGCACCTGCCCCAGTGCGAGAGTCGTCATGGGCGCCCATGGTAGCGGGTTCGGTGGGCTGAGCGCCCCCTTGCCATGCGCTCTGCGCAGGGCTTGCTTTTGCGCCAGCCACTGGCACGATCTGCAACCATTGTGGCGCCAATTGCCCGGCCGTAGCGGCTACGCTTGGCGTCTCTTCCTGGAGACGAACACCCCATGCCCGTTCTGGAGACCAAGCTCAACATCCGCTCCGCGGAGTTCCAGGCCAACGCCGAGGCGCTGCGCGCCGCCGTCGCGGACCTTTACACCAAGCTGGCGCAGACGGCGCAGGGCGGTGGCGCCGCCGCACGCGCCAAGCACCAGTCGCGCGGCAAGCTGCTGCCGCGCGAACGCGTGCAGATGCTGCTGGACCCGGGCACGCCCTTCCTCGAGCTGTCGCCGCTGGCGGCGCTGGCCATGTACCCGGACCGCGATGGCAGCGACAGCGCGCCCTGCGCCGGCATCATTTGTGGCATCGGCCGTGTCAGCGGGGTGGACTGCGTGGTCGTGTGCAACGACGCCACGGTCAAGGGCGGCACCTACTACCCGATGACGGTCAAGAAACACCTGCGGGCGCAGGAGATCGCGCAGCAGAACAACCTGCCCTGCATC
>DATKFT010001073.1:0-4793 GCA_035544335.1 Pseudorhodoferax sp. | reverse complement strand
GTCGACCTTCACGCGCTCGTGCGGCAGGTCCAGCTCGGCCAGTGCGGCGGAGATGGGGGTGGCGCTGGATTGCGGGTACCAGTACAGGACGATGGACATGGAAATCTCCTTGCGGCTTGGGGAATGAACGAGGCCGCACTGTAGGAGTCATTGCGGACAGTTTCCGCCCTCGATGCGAGGTAGAGTGCGCGGCATGCTGACCGCCTCCGCCCGCCTGCTGCGCCTGCTCTCGCTGCTGCAGACCCGTGCGCACTGGGCCGGCGCGGAACTGGCCGAGCGGCTGCAGGTGCACCCGCGCACGCTGCGGCGCGACATCGACCGCCTGCGCCAGCTCGGCTACCCGGTGCAGGCCAGCAGCGGCGCGGCCGGCGGCTATGCCTTCCGGGCCGGGCAGGCGCTGCCGCCGCTGCTGCTGGACGACGAAGAGGCGCTGGCCGTCTCGATCGCGCTGCGCACGGCCACGGCCGGCGCGGTGGGCGGCATCGAGGAGCCCGCGCTGCGCGCGCTGGTCAAGCTCGAGCAGGCCATGCCCGCGCGCTTGCGCCGGCGCGTGGACGCGCTGCGCTCGGCCATCGTGCCGCTGGAGCGCGCCGGTCCGGTCGTGGACGCCTCGCGGCTGGCCACGCTGGCCTCGGCCTGCCGCGACCAGCTGCGGCTCGCGTTCACCTATGCCGACATCCGCGGGCGCAGCGCCGCACGCGAGGTGGAACCCCAGGGCCTGGCCCACACCGGCCAGCGCTGGTACCTCGTGGCCTGGGACCTGGGCCGCAGCGACTGGCGCACCTTCCGCGTGGACCGCATCGTGGACGCGCCCCGGCCGGGCGCGCACTTCGCGCCGCGCACCTTGCCCGGCGGCGGCGACCTGCGGGCCTATGTGTCGCGCGCGCTCGCGGTGGCGCCCTACGCCGAGCAGGCGCGCGTGGTGCTGCATGCGCCGCAGGCGCAGATGGCCCGCCGCATCCCGCCCGCCGCCGGCGTGCTGCAGCCGCTGGACGACGCGCGCTGCCTGCTGGAGTGCGGTGCCGCCGACCTCGGTGCGCTGGTCTACTGGCTCATGGCGCTCGATGTCGACTTCGAGGTGCTCGCGCCCGCCGCGCTGCAGCAGCGGCTGCGCGCGGCCAGCGCTCGGCTGGCCCGCATCGTCGGGCCGGCCGGTGGCTAAGAGCCCGCGGCTTCAGGACGCGGCCAGGATGCCGCCGAAATGCTGCCAGGCCTTGCCGTCCCAGCGCTGCAGCTGCACCTGGCGGATCGGGTGGTGGTTGTCGGGCGCCGTGTTCAGCGTGATGCCGGGCAGCAGCAGCGGCAGCGCCACCTCCTTGAGGCTGTTGGCTTGCTGCAGGATGTTCTCGCGGCGCAGATCTCCCTGGCACTGCGTCAGCACCTGCACCATGGCCTGGGCCACCGTGTAGGCGTAGTAGTTGAACGCGTCGCCGGCATCGGCCTGGGCGAGGTGTTTGGCCATGAAGGCCTGGTAGGCCTGCATGCCCGCATCCTCGGCCCATTGCGGCGCCTGCGGATCCTTGAGGTAGGCCGTGCAGACCACACCGACCGCGCGCTCGGGGCCGGCCGGCGCGATGGTGCCTGCGACCGAGGCCGCGCCGTTGGACAGGTAGTGCCGCGGCTTCCAGCCCATCTCGTGCACCTTGCGGATGGTCAGTGCGCCGAAGCGGCCCGCGACGCCGGAGATCAGCACGTCGGCGCCCGAGGCCTGCAGCTGGATCAGCTGCGAGTCCACCGTGGGGTCGGTCACCTCGTAGGAGGCGGCCTTGACCACGGCCTCGTAGCGCGCGCCCAGCACGTCGCGCGCGCCGGCCAGGTAGTCGCGGCCGAAGTCGTCGTTCTGGTAGAGGATGGCGATCCTGGCGGCCGGGTTCTGTTGCAGCGCATGGCGCACGAAGATGCGCGTCTCGCCGCGGCCGCTGGGCGCGAACGGCAGCGTCCAGGGGTAGGCCTTGTGGTCGCCCCACTTGTCGCCGTTGACGGTCAGGAACAGGTGCGGGATGCCCTTGGTGTTGACGTACTTGACGATGGCCGAGTTGGGCCCCGTGCCGGTCTGGCCGAACAGCAGCGCCACCTCGTCGCGCTCGACCAGGCGGCGCGTGAGCTCCAGCGTCTTGGGCGGGGAAAAGCCGTCGTCGTAGACGGTGTAGTCGATCTGGCGCCCGCCGATGCCGCCCTGTGCATTGACCTGGCCGAAGTAGGCCGCGTGCACCTTGTGCATGGTCCCGAGCACCGAGACCGGGCCGCTCAGCGGGCCGGTGGAGCCGATGCGGATCGCCTTGGCGGTGACGCCGGGCAGCGCCTGCGCGCGGGCCGGGAGCGCCGCGAGCAGCGCCGCGGCGGCGCCGCCGGCCACGAGCGTGCGTCTGGGAAGGGAAGTCATGTCGTCTCCTGTTGTTGGTGTCGTGCGGTGGCGCTCAGCCCTGCGGCGCCGGGATGCTCTCGTAGTAGGGGATCACGATGTCGCCCGGGGCGCCGCGCTGCAGCATGAGCTGCATGCCCGGGTGCGTGACGGCCGGGTCGGTGCGCACGTCCAGGCAGGCCGGCCGGCCGCTGTCCAGCGCGCGGCGCATGGCCGGCGCCACGTCCTCGGTGCGCGTGACGGTCTCGGCGTGGCAGCCGAAGCCCTCGGCGATGCGCGCGTAGCTGGTCTCCTCGCCGAGCCGGCTGATGGCCTCGTAGCCCGGGCCGTAGAGCAGTTCCTGGCCATGCAGCGACATGCCCCAGATGCGGTTGTTGAGCACCACCGTGACGATGGGCAGCCGGCGCCGCACCATGGTGTCGAACTCCTGCAGATGGAAGCCGATCGCGCCGTCGCCGGCGATCTGCACCACGCGCCGGTCGGGCCGCGCGAGCTGCGCACCGATGGCCAGGCCCATGCCGCCGCCCAAGAGGCCCAGGTAGCCGTTGCTCGCGTACTGGCCCGGGCCGTTCACGCGCACGGCATGGCCGGCCCACATCGCGGCCTCGCCGCCGTCCAGCACGTAGGCCGCGTCGGGGCCGGCCGTCTCGGCCACGGCCAGCGCGGCGTGGTAGGGGTGGATGCCGCCCGTGGCCACGGCGTTGCGGCGCCGCGCCGCGAGCTGGTGCTGGATGCCGGTGCAGCGCGCGGCCCATTCCTGGCGCGCGGGCCAGCGGCGTTCGCGCGATGCCGCCAGCAGGGATTCGAGCGTGCTGCCGCAGTCGGCCGCGATGGGCAGCGCGATGTCGCGGATGCGGCCGATCTCCTCGGGCTGGGCCAGCACCTGGATCAGCCGGCCGGCCTGCGGCAGCAGGGACGTCTGGCGCCCGCCCATGAACATGCCGAGCTTGGCGCCCAGCAGCAGCACCACGTCGGGCCCGCCCTGGCCCTCGGCCTGCAGCAGGCGCAGGTTGGCCGACTCGCCCGCGTGCAGCGCATGGTCCCAGGGCAGCATGCCGAAGGCGCGTGCATTCGTGAACACCGGGATGCCGGACTGCTCGGCGAAGCGGCGCAGCGCGGCCTCGCAGCCGGCGAAGCGCGCCTCGCCGCCGCAGACGATGACGGGACGCTCGGCGCCGGCCAGCAGCGCGATGGCCTGCTCGGTCTCGGCCGCAGACGGCGCGGGCCGGGGCCGCGTGGCCAGGCCGGCCGGCGGCATCACGCGCGCGGCGTCGACCGCGATGTGCATGACGTCGATCGGCACCTCCAGCAGCACGGCGCCGCGCCGGCCCGTGGTGGCGGTGCGGATGGCCATGGCCACGAGGTCGGGGAGGCGCTCGGTGTGGGTGACGCGGTGGGCCCACTTGACGCCGGGCGCCAGCATCGCGACCTGGTCGATGCCGCCCTGCAGCGGGTTGAACTCGGCCTCGCGCAGCGGCGGTGCGCCCACGATGAACAGCGTGGGCACGCCGTCCAGGTTGGCGTTGACGGCGGCCGTGATGACATTGGTGAAGCCCGGCCCGGCCGTGACCACGCAGACGCCCAGTTCGCCCGTGGCACGCGCATGGCCGTCGGCGGCGTGGCCCGCGGCGGCCTCGTGGCGGAAGTCGATGAGCTCGAGCTGGTGCTGGCGGCAGCCGCGGTAGAAGGCCTCCAGGTGGCCGCCGTGCAGCGCGAAGATGCGGCGCACGCCGGCGGCGTGCAGGGTGCGTGCGATCAGTTCGCCGCCGTCGGGGCGCAGGCTGGGGTCGGTCATGGTGTTGCTTCCTTGGGATGCGGGGCCTTGGGATGTAGGGCCTTCGGGTTCGGGGCCTCTAGGCGGCCCACTGGATGACGGTCTTGATACGGCCCGGCGGCGCCTGGCCCGCCAGCAGCGCGGCGACGGCGGACTCGGCCTCGTGCACGGGGATGGCCTGCGCCCAGGGCGCGTCCAGCGTGGCGGCCAGCTTTGCTGCCTGCGCGAACGCGGGCTCGCTGTAGCCAAAGCAGCCGGCCAGCGTGCGGTCGCCCACGATCAGCGCGGCGGCCGACAGCGGCAGTGCGTCGTCGTGCAGGCCCAGCAGCGCGACCGTGCCGCCCAGCAAGGTGCAGGCCAGCGCATCGCGGCGCGTCTGCGCCGTGCCGGCCGCGTCGAACACGGCCTCGAACTGGCCCGACAGGGCGGGCAGGGTCTGGCGCGCGCCGGCGGCCAGCGCCGCCGCGCGGCGCGCGGGCACCGGGTCGACCACGGTGATGTCGGCCAGGCCCTGGGCGCGCAGCACGTGCAGCAGGCACATGCCGATGGCGCCTGCGCCCACGATGGCCAGCGCGCCCTTGGGCCGGCCGGCCCGGTACCAGCCGTGCACGCCGTTGGCCAGCGGCTCGACCAGCGCGGCCTGCAGCATGGACAGCT
>DATKFT010001072.1:0-5367 GCA_035544335.1 Pseudorhodoferax sp. | reverse complement strand
GCTTCCCGTGGATTTCCTGCTCCAGACCCTCGCCCAGTACGGCATCGCCTTCGTGTTTGCCATGGTGCTCGTCGAGCAGCTTGGCGCGCCCATCCCCGCCTTTCCCGTGATCATGCTGGGCGGCACGCTGGCCGCACGCGGCGAACTCGCGCTGGCGCCGCTGTTCGCGGCCGCCATGGCCGCCACGCTGATCGCCGACAACCTGTGGTACTGGGCCGGCGCGCGGCTGGGCCGGCGCGTGCTGCGGCTCATGTGCACGATCTCGTTGACGCCGGACGGCTGCGTGCGCCAGACCGAGTCCATCTTCCTGCGCTTCGGGCCGGCCTCGCTCGTGGTGGCCAAGTTCGTGCCGGGCTTCGCCTCGGTGTCCACGGCGCTGTCGGGTGCGCTGCACATCCGGCGCAGCACCTTCGTGCTGTTCGACGGCATCGGCAGCGCGCTGTGGATCGGCTTGGCGCTCGCGCTGGGCTGGCTGTTCGCGCCGGCCATCGCGGAGGTGCTTTCCACGCTCGAGGAACTGGGCCGCTGGGGCCTGGCGCTGCTGCTGGCCGCCGTGCTGGCCTTCGTCGCGTCCAAGTGGTGGCAGCGGCGCCAGTTCCAGCGCCAGCTGTCCACCGAGCGCATCAGCGTGGACGCGCTGACCGCGCTGCTGGACGGCGGCGAGACCGCGGTACTCGTCGACGTGCGCGTGCCCGGCAGCCTGCCGCACGGCCGCATCCCGGGCGCGCTGCAGATGCACGGCAAGACCCTGCCCGCCGAACTGGACCCGCTGGCCCGCGACACCCTGCTCGTCGTCTACTGCGCCTGCCCCAACGAGGTCTCGGCCGTGCTGGCCGCGCAGCAGCTGCGGCGCCGCGGCTTCACGCGCGTGCTGCCGCTGCTGGGAGGCGTGGACGCCTGGCTGGCGGCCGGGCGGCCGCTGGCCAGCGCCTGAACCCCGCCCCCACCGCGGCGCACCAGGCCAGGGCCAGCCCGAGGGATCGGGTGCGGCCGGCGACAGGGATCGTTGCGACCCCAGCACAGTTGCGCATCCCCCATCTGCAGGACACCGATACGGCAGCCGATTGGGAATACATCTTGCAACATTCACAGGAGTCGATTAGCGTAGCCAGCGCTGCGCCCGGATGAACCTCAAGGGGGAGGGGGCGACTTCTGGAGTTTGTCGCCGATGCGCACCGCCGTACAGCCTCGCCGTGTCCTGCCGAATGTCCTGCACATCGCCTCGGTGTGCGCCTGGGCTGCGCTGCGCGTCGCCGTGCTGTTCGTGCTCGGCTGCATCGTGCGCGAGGTGGCCAGCCTGGACACGCTGCTGGGCAATGCGTCGCAGATCGTCGCCTCGCACCTGGTCACGCCGCACTACCTCGCCCGGCGCGACGCCATCTGGCCACCGGACGACCAGCAAGGCAACCGGCACGGCCAGCCGCTGGTCCTGCTGCTGGACGACGAGGACCTGCGGTTCTTCGGCTACCCCTATCCGCCGCCCATGGCGCTGCATGCCGACGTGCTGCAGGTGGCCGCGGATGCCGGCGCGCAGTCGGTGTTCATCGACTTCTCGTTCAAGGATGACCGCGGCGCGCCGGATCGGGCGGCCCTGCTGCAGCAGATCGACGCGCTCGCCGCGCTGCCAGCGTCGGCGCCGATGCCGGTGTATCTGGCCGTGTTCAACCCGCCGTCCAAAGAGCCCGGAGCGCTGCCGCCCGAGGAACCGCCCTGCTGGGGCCTGTTGCCCGACCTGGCCCAGCGCATCGCGGGCTTCGACGCGCAATGCCCGGCGCCCCCGGGCGCCCCGGGGGCGGCCCCGAACGGCCAGCCACCGCAGCGTTTGCTGACGCCCGTCAACGTCGGCCTCGACCGGGCCCGCCCCGATGGCATCGTGCCCTATCGGAAACACGGTGCGGACTGCCGCTCCGAGGCCTGCGGCCGCCATCCCTTCTCGCCGGCCTACGCCCTCGCCGGGGGCGACAGGAACCCGTCGCGGCCGCCATCCACGATGGAGATCGTCTGGGCTGCCAGGGTCAACACCGACGACAGCCGCTTCGCCGCATGCCAGCCCCAACCGCTCTCCGCGCTGCTGACCAAGGGCCTGGGGGCGGCGCAGCAGCCCTGCCCCATGCTCGATGTGATCAGCGTCAGCCGGCTGCTCAGGATGAACGAGCCCGAGCGCACCAAGCACCTGGCGGGCCGCGCCATCTTCTATGGCGGCAACCTGGAGCTGTCGTCCGACCGGCATGCCGTGGCTTTGTATGGCGAGCTGCCGGGCGTCTTCGTCCATGCGACGGCCTACGACAACCTGCGGGTCTACGGCGAAAACGTCAAGCGCGAAGGCCTCACCGTGGCATGGCTGGAAGCGTGGTTCCCGTCGCGCGACGGCCTCTTGTTCGATGTGGTGCTGCTGGCCTGTGCGCTCGCCCTGGTCGCCGTTCCGCTGCTGGCGCGGATTCCGCTGCCGGCAGCCTGGCGCCCGCTCGCACGCCGCCGCGCCGCGGCCTGGCGTCCCCTGCGCGCAGAGCTGGCCTGGCTGGCCCGCTGGCGCTGGTACCCGCTACCGGTGCTGGCGCTCTTGCTGCCGCTGCTGCTGTTCATTTGGCCTAGCGCGCAGGCGGGCGTGCTGGTGGCCGCGGCCTGCTACCTGCTGGTGCGCGCCACCTTCAGCGCGAGGGCCTTCGCCGCCCTGTTGCTGAGCGCCGCTCTGGGCTTCTTCGCCTACCACTGCCTGCATGTGGGGCCGCTGTACCTGTTCATCTGGGCCGCCATGTTCGGCCTGGCCTGCGCGCTCGATGCCATGCTGGACGGCTGGTACCGCCATCTGCAGCACAGGCGCCAGCAGCTGCCTGCCACGGCGCCGGCGGCCGAGCGCCTGATCGTGGGAGCGGCCCATGCGCTGCTCTGTGGTTTGACTTCAACGAGGAGAGCGACCCGATGACGCGAACACCATTCATCCGCCCAAGGGCACTGGCCCTGGTGCTACTGCTGGCGCTGCCAGGCGCTGCGATGGCAGAGCCGGGCCAGCTCACCGCGAGCAGCGACGTCCATGACGCACCGAATGGAAACATCGTCGTCCGGCTCGAAAAGGCCCGCTCCCAGGTGGTCGAGGTCGAGCTGCTCGAGCCGCAGGTCGCCAACAACGGATTCGTTCGGATCAAAGTCCGGTCCAGCGGCCTGGAGGGCTGGGTCCGCAAGCACCAGGTCAAGTCCACCCATGAGGGGAACCCCGCGGTGACGCGCGCCTCCGTGGCCGAACCCTCGACCACGATCCCCGGCGTCACGCGCGGCGCCAGCCGCAGCAGCGCCCCATGACCGCAACCGCCACGCGCCTGGCGCACGCCATCGGCGCCTGCGCCCTGCTCCTGCTGGCCGGCTGCGCCACGGTGCAGAAGCTGCCCGACCAGGCCATCGAACTGGTCAAGGGCCCCGGGCAGACTGCGCCGGTCAAGTCCAAACTGGAACCCGGCCCCTACACCGCCTCCAGCCTGGCCGTGGGCGTCGACAAGGACTTGTCGCGCATGAGCGGGCAGAGCCTGGGCTACGTCCGTCAGCGCGAGATCGAACGCCAGCTGGCAAGCATCCACAAGCGCATCCTGGACGCCAGCGGCATCACCGGCGTGCCCGGCACGGTGACGCTGATCGCCACCGACGCGCCGGTCGCCAGCTGCAGCCCCGACGGCAACATCTACGTGTCGATGTACTGGCTGAACGCGCTGAGCAGCGAAGACGAGCTGGCCGCGCTGATCGCGCACGAGACGGCCCACGTGCTGCTGCACCACCACAGCACCGACATCATCGGCCAGACCCAGAAGCGCGCCGAGACGCTGCACATGACCGCCGTGGCCGTGCGCAGCACGCTCACCAAGACCCAGGTCAGCGCGGGCGAGACCAAGGACATGACGAGCTTCATGCTGCTGACCGAGCTGACGCAGAAGGTGCTGGTGCCCGTCTGGGGCCGCCGGCAGGAGACCGAGGCCGACCTGCTGGGCTTCGATCTGCTGGTCAACGCCGGCTACGTGCCCCATGCCATGCAGGACATGCTGGGCAAGCTGGAGGCCTGGGAAAAGCAGAACACGGAGTCGCGCGAGAACTTCGACAAACGCATCGGCGAACTGGCCAAGACCGACCTGGGCCAGGCCGCCGGGCTGTTGTTCGAGCGGGTCATCGCCGATGTGTCCGACAAGCACCCGGACACGGGCCAGCGCATCGAGGCACTGGCCGAGTACCACACCCGCCACTACGAGAAACTCGACATCGGCGAGAGCCGGCAAAAGGAGTGGGAGGACTTCCGCAAGCAGCCGCGCGTGGCAGCCATGCTCAAGAGCTACGACGACGCGTTCTCCGCGTCGGCGCTGTACCGCGAGGGCAAGCCCAAGGAAGCCCTGGCCCTGGCGCAGAAGGCGCTGCGCGGCGAAGCCGCCACACACGCCTACCCCAACTGGCTGGCGGCCAAGTCCGCGGCCGCGCTGAACGACCGCGCCGCCACCCAGCGCTACCTGGATACGGCGCTCAAGTCGCCGGAACCGGCGCCCGTGCTCTACACCGACATGATCGCCTTCAACGAGGAAGGCCGCCGCTACAAGGACGCGATGCTCTGGATCGAGCGGGCCGAGCAGCGCTTCGCCGACAACCCCGAATGGCTGGTGGCGCGCATCCGCATCAACCGGTTGACCAAAAAGACCGACGAAGTCGGCAAGCTGGTCCTGCAGTGCGGCATCAACTATCCCGAGGCCAAGCGCGCCTGCGATGCCGCAGCGGCCGAACCGCCCAAGCAGGCAGCCACCACCAAACCGGCCGCCACGACCAGGAAAACGGCGACGCCCGCCAAGGTGACACGCTGAGCGACTGCGGGGGCGGCCGCCCTCACCAGGCCAGGCGCCAGCCCGAGGGATCGGGTGCGGCCGCCGGCGCGGGCGGCTTGTCCACCCCGAGCGCGCCGGGCTCCAGGAAATCCGACAGCACGTCGTCGCGCAGCGCGATGAAGCGCGGGTCGCTGCGGTGGCGCGGGTGCGGCAGGTCCACGTCCACGGTGCGGCGGATGCGGCCCGGGTGCGGCTGCATCACGACCACCTGGTCGCCCAGGAACACGGCCTCCTCCACGTCGTGCGTGACCAGCAGCATGGTGATGCGCTCGGCCTGCCAGATGCGCTGCAGCTCGCCCTGCAGCCGCGCGCGTGTCAGCGCGTCGAGCGCGCCGAAGGGTTCGTCGAGCAGCAGCACGCGCGGCCGGTTCACGAGGCCGCGCGCGATCGCCACGCGCTGCGCCATGCCGCCCGAGATCTGGTGCGGAAAGGACTGCTCGAAGCCCTCCAGGCCCACCAGCGCCACATGCTGGGCCACGCGCTCGCGCTTCTGGGCCGGCGTGAGGGGCGCATTGCGCAG